>DASPNK010000368.1:0-4282 GCA_035626575.1 Planctomycetota bacterium
ACACCGGGACCATCCACGTCCGCATCGCGCCTCACGACGAACGGCTGTTCTCGGCGGGGCGCTTCCTGCGCGCGCTCGTCGCCGGCGACCCCGGCGCCGCCTTCCGGGGCAACTACACCCAGTCCGACGTGATGACGGAGATCGACGGGCGCCTTCGCCGGCTGGCGCCGCTCCGCTGCCAGGTCCGCAACTACCCGTCGTTCAACATCGGCGGCGGCTCGTGGGACGTCGATTTCGTGCTGCAGGGGCCGGTGCTGGAGGATCTCCGACGCTACGCCGAGACGATCCGGCGCCGCGCGATCGAAGCCGGAGGGTTCCGCGGGCTCGACACCACGCTGCGCCTCGACCGGCCGGAGCTGCAGGTGCACATCGACCGCGAGCGCGCCGCGGACCTCGGACTGAGCGCCCGCGACGTCGGGTCGGCGCTCCGGATTCTCGTCGGCGGCGAGGAGGAGGTGTCGCGGTTCCGGGACGACGCCGCGGGCGAAGCCTACGACGTCCGCCTGCGACTGGAGGAGGAGGACCGCGACCGCGGCGACCTGCTGGAGCTTCTCCGCGTCCCGCGCCCGGGCGGGACGCCGGTCGAGCTGGCGACCGTGGCGTCGGTGACGCCGTCGACCGCGCCGTCGCGCATCGACCGGCTGGACCGCCGCCGCATGGTGTCGATCCGCGGCGGCGTCGCGCCGGGCTACGCCCTCGGCGATCGCGTCGCCGAGCTCCGGCGCATCGCCGACGCGTTGAACATGCCCGCCGCCTACGGCACGCGCGTGCTCGGCCGCAGCCTCGAGATGGAACGCACGTTCGAGGAGTTCGGCTGGGCGTTCGCCCTGTCGGTCGTTTTCATGTACCTGATCCTCGCGGCGCAGTTCGAGAGCCTGCTGCATCCGCTGACGATCCTGCTGTCGCTGCCGCTGTCGGCGCCGTTCGCCCTGCTTTCGCTGCGCGCGGCGGGCGGGGCGCTCAATCTCTTCTCCGCCCTCGGGATCCTCGTGCTGTTCGGCGTGGTGAAGAAGAACTCGATCCTCCAGATCGACCACATGAACGCGTTGATCGCCAAGGGCCTGCCGCGGCGCGAGGCGATCCTCGAGGCGAACCGCGATCGTCTGCGACCGATCCTCATGACGACGTTCGCGCTGGTCGCGGGCATGTTGCCGCTCGCCGTGGGGACGGGCCCCGGCGCCGAGGAGCGCCGCGCCGTGGCGACGGTCGTCATCGGCGGGCAGACGTTGTGCCTGCTGCTCACGCTGCTGGCGACGCCGGTCGCCTACACGTACTTCGACGACCTGCGCGGGAGGCGGCGGCGCGCCGCGGCGGCGACGGAGGAGGCGGCGCGCGACGTCGGCGTCGCCGTCGCGGGCGTCCCGGCGCGCGCGGGCGACGACGGCGGCCGGGACGACCCGGCGCCGTCGCGCTGATCCGGAGACGCCGCGCCTCCGGGGCGCCGCGTCAGCGCTTCGCGCGGACGCGGTCGGTCGCCTTGCCCGACGACTTGCGCCGCGGGCCGGTCTTCTTCATCGCCTTCGTCGGGCTCTTGGCGCGGGGCGCCGCCTTGGCCGGACGCGCCGACTTCGACTGCGTCTTCACGCCGCGGCCCGCGCCGCGTTTCGCCGGCGCCGCCGTCTTCGATCCGCGCTTCGCGCCCCCGCCGCCGCGGACCGCGAGCGACGGCGCCGTCGCGCGGGCGTCGCCGCGTGCGGGCCCGCCGCGGACTTCGGCCAGCTTCGCCGCCACGGCGTCGGCGTGGCCTTCGGCCTTCACCTTCGGCCAATAGGCGGCGATGCGACCCTGCGGGTCGATCAGCGCCGTGGTCCGCAGAATCCCGATCGAAGTCTTGCCCGCGAAGGACTTCTCGCCCCACGCCCCGTAGGCGTCGGCGACCTTGTGGTCGGCGTCGACGAGGAGGTCGATCTTCAGCTGGTGCTTGTCGATGAACTTCCGATGGCTTTCGGCGTCGTCCGCGCTGACGCCGTACACCTTGGCGTCGAGCGCCTCGAACCGCTTGAGGCCCGCGGTGAAGTCGCAGGCTTCGACGGTGCAGCCGGGCGTGTCGTCCTTCGGATAGAAGTACAGCACGACCCACTTGCCGCGGAGCGCGTCGGACGAGACGACGCGGCCGTTCTGGTCGGGAAGGGCGAACGCGGGAGCGGACGAACCGGGCTGCAGCATGAGAGGGACTCCGGCGCGAAGCGGGCGCGGATCATAGCCGCGGACGCCGCGCGGCGCGGCGTCGGGGCGTTTCGGCCGGCGCGCATCGTTACGGCGCGGTGCGTGCCGCGCGACGTGCGGGCCCGCACGGGAAGCTCGAATGCGCGGTTCCGCGTACGGCAGTCGCCGCGGCGCCGCGCTTGCGATGGGGCGCATGGCGACGCCTTGCGTCGCGCGGAGAGCTCCCATGTGCAGACCGACCCGAGCCGTCGCCGCGATGCTGGCGGCGGCGACCTGCGTTTTCGGACAGTCGATGGCCGTGCCCGTCGGGCCTTACGCTCCGGGCGCGACGGTCGCCGCGACGCTCAACGCGCCCCCGGGCGGCGTCTTCTACCTCAACGGAACGACGCTTTACCTGCTGCACCCGGACGGCGAGCTGGTGTCGCCGCAGTTCCGGACGCCGGGCGGGAACACCTGGTTCGGATTCACTTCGACGGTCGCGACGTTCACCCTCCCTTCGAACGGTCCGGGGTCGCTCGGGACGTACGTGCTCTACAACCCGAACGGCGTCGCCGCGCCGATCGACGTCGTCGCACCCTCGGCGCCGAGTCCCGCGATCGTGTCGATCCCGTGGGGCGTCCATCTCGGGTTCTCCTCATCGTCGCTCCAGTCGTCGAACGGCCTCTGGCGCCTGTTGAACGTCTCCGCGGCGCCGCACGTATTCGGCGCCGGCGACGTCTTGAACGTCTACCCGACCGGAGGCTCGGCGCCGATCGCGTCGGTGAGTCTCGCCGGGCTCGCAGTCCCTGCGACGGGCGCCCTCGACGTGCCGCTGCCGCTCGGCGCGATGCCGACCACGACGTCGCTCCACTACGACGTCGAGCTCCAATGGAACGACCCCGTCGTCGGCGCCGCGTCGCGGCGCCACGGCGTTACGTGGACCTACGGCGCAGATCTTCACCTGCCCGACGGCCACGTCGTGCCGTTCGGCGGAACGCTGCGGACCTATTCGAACTTTGCGCCGAACGCCGTGGGGACGGGCCCGCTGGGCCACGCGCTGATCCTCTCGGCGTCGGCGGTCCCGACGCCGCTCGGTCCGACGACGCCGCCGGGCGCGCTGCAGTTCCCTCTGGCCGTCGACGCGTTCGCGATCGCGTCCGTCACCGGCGGGCTCGCGCCGTTCCTCACGAATTCGCCCGGAACGGCGACGCCGGCCGGCCTGGTCGGATCGTGCGGCTATTGCGGGCCGAGCGGCGGGCTCTTCTATCCGCCCTCGATCGCGAACGGCGTCGACCTCGTGCACCCCAATCTCGCGATCCTCTCCGGGTTCACGCTGGAGGCGACGTCGGTCGCGTTCTCCCCGGCGGGCGCGATCCTCGGCGTTTCGCAGGTCGAGCGGATCACGCTCGGCTGATCGGGCGGCGCGACGCCGCGGGCGGCGGCGGCGCGGCGCTCAGTCGCCGGCCGCCGTCTCGCGCGCTTTCCGGTAGGCGTCGCGGAACGGGAGTCCCTGGTCGACCACCAGCCGGTAGGCGCGCTCGGCGAGGAACATCGAAGGATCGAGCGCCGCACGGCAGCGCTCGACGTCGAAAACGAGCCCGGACACGACGTGCCGCATCACCTTCGCCGTTTCGAAGGCGGCGTCGAGCCCGCGGAACAGCGGCTTCTTCAGGAGCTGCAGGTCGCGGTGATAGCCGGACGGGAGCTTGGCGCAGACGCCCAGCGCCTCGATCAGCGCGGCATGCGCCTCGGACGTCCGCCCGCGCGCGAGCTCCAGCACGTCGGGGTTGCGCTTCTGCGGCAACATCGACGAGCCGGTCGTGAACGCGTCGGGGAGTCTTACGAAGGCGAACTCCGCGGTCGCGAAGAGGCACAGCTCGGCGGCGAGGCGGCCGAGATCCTGGGCGAGGAGCGCCGCCTCGAACAGCGCTCCCGCCTCGGCTTTGCCCCGCGAGAGCTGCACCGCGGTGACCGGCTCGTGCGTTTCGGCGAATCCGAGCGCGCGCGTGGTCGCCTCGCGGTCGAGGGAGAGCACCGGCACGCCGTAGCCCGCCGCCGATCCGAGCGGGTTGCGGTCGGCGCGACGCCGCGCGGCGCGGAGGCCGGCGGCGTCGTCCCGCAGCTCGGCGGCGAAGCC
>DASPNK010000369.1:0-2193 GCA_035626575.1 Planctomycetota bacterium
GCGAGCGCCTCCGTCGACCCCGCGCTGCGTGGAATCGACCGGGAGCCGCCGCCGCTTGCGGCGCCCGTCGACGCGCCGGTCCCTTCCGCTCCGTTCGCCGACTCTTCGACGACGCCGGCGGCCGCGCCCGTCGCGCGCGACCTGGTCGTCGAGGTCGTCGACCGCCGCACGGGGGCGCCGCTGGCGGGCGTCGGGGCGGAGATCGCGTTCTTCGACGGCATGCCCGAGCGCCGCGGCGAGTTCGCGTCGCCCGCAGACGTCGCGAAGGCGAACGACGTCCCCTGCGTCGCGGCCGTCTCCGACGGCGCGGGCCGGCTCGTCGCGGCGGGCTTCCGCAGCCGGGCGTTCGTCCGCGCGCGCCGCGGCGCGCTCTTCGGCGAAGCGTGGTTCTCCGTCGACCGCCCGTCCGACCGCACGCTCGCGCTGCGGCCGGGCGTCGAGGTCGTCGCCGTGCGCGCCGACGGGACGCCCGCGGCGGATCTCGTCCTCCAGGCCACGTCCGACCCGAAGCGGCGTCCCTGGTGGAACTCCGCGCGCACCGACGCCGAAGGCCGCGCGTTCGTCACGCCGGTCCCGACGAGGGAGCACGAGCCGCGCTGGATGCTGCGACCGCTGATCGTCGGCCTCGACGCCGATCCCGCGACGATCGACGCCGACGCCCCGCCCGCCGACCCGGTGCGGCTGACGCTTCCCGCGACGGCCGCCCTCGCGCTGCGAGCGAAGCGCGCCGACGGTGCGACCGAGACGGGCGCGACCTTCAGCCGATGGAGTCGCCTGCGCGGACTCTCGACCGCGCCGTCGTTGCATCCCGACGCGGCGGAGCGCGGCGTCGCCGTGCTGGCGACTCCGATGCGCGACGGCGTGCTGCGGCTGCCCTACACGGCGCCCGGCGCGGTCTTCCGGGTCGAGGTCGAAGTGACCGCGCCCGGCCGCCGCGGCGGCGTCGGCTTCGCGCAGGCGCCCGCCGCCGGCGCGGAGGCGACCGCGGAGATCCTCTGCGGCGCGCGCGCCCTCGTCGCGGCGGGCCGCGTCGTCGACGAAAACGGCGAGGCGTTGAAGGACTGCGAGGTCTCCGCGGAAATCCTCGAGCCGGGCGAGGCGCGGGCGCCGGCGCTCGCGCCGTGGTCCGAGGCGTCGCGCCTGGCCGGCGCGGACGGCGCCTTCCGCGTCACGTTCGACCGCGACCTCGAACCGCCGCACCCCGCGAAAATCCGCGTGAAGGCGACGCCCCGCGGCCCGCAGCGCTCGCTCGCGGCGCCGTGGCTTCCGACCGACCTCGACGCCCCCGCGCCGCGGGACGGCGTCATCGAACTGGGCGACGTCGTGATCCGTCCGACGCCCTGGCTGTGCGAAGGCGTCGTGGTCGACCCGACCGGAGCGCCGGTCGCCGGGGCCCACGTCCAGGCGCACCGGTTCCACGACGGGCGCTGGACGGTACGTCCCGCGTCGACGAAATCCGACGAGACTGGCCGCTTC
The DNA here is from genome assembly GCA_035626575.1 of Planctomycetota bacterium. Taxonomy (GTDB): domain Bacteria; phylum Planctomycetota; family CAIWVZ01; genus DASPNK01. Next base: position 1,477 of record DASPNK010000369.1, read on the forward strand.
CGCCTCGGCGACGCGCCGGGCGACGACGCCACGCACCTCGTCGCGCGCACCGAAACGGCGTTCACCTTCGAGCCCGCGCCCGTCGAGCGCGGGCGCGTCGACCTGCGCCTCGTCGTCGCGCCGGCCGGCGGTCTGGAAGGGTCGTTCCGTCTCGGCGACCGCACCGAAGAGCGCTCGAACGCGCTCTTCGCCGACGCGTCGCCGATCGAGGTCCGTGTGATCGGCGCGGCGGCCGACCACCCGATCGTGCGATCGTTCTTCTCGCGGGCCGACAAAGACGGACGCCCGTGGGCGGACGTGCCGGTGCGCGGCGAACGGTTCGTCGCCCGCGACCTCCGCCCCGGCACGGCGCGGGTGGAGCTGCGGCTGCGCGCGACCGGCCGCGTGCTGTTCGCGGCCGACGACGTCGTCATCCCTCCCGGCGCGACGTGCCGCGATCCGCGCCTGCAGGAGATCGACCTCACGGAGCTCGGGCGACGGCGCGCGATCCTCGTCGTCGACGAAGCAGGCGCGCCGCTCGCCGACGCGTTCGTCGCGCTGCATGGCGCCGACGAAGGCGTGCGCACCGCCCGCACCGACCACGCCGGCCGCGCGTTCCTGCCTTACGGTGCGGAGGTCCCTCGGGGTTTCGCCGTCGCCTCCGGCCGATTCCCCGCGGCGCTCGACCAGGTCGCCGCCGACGCGACCGCCGTCCTGCGGAAAGCGTCGCGGCGACAC
>DASPNK010000370.1:0-9739 GCA_035626575.1 Planctomycetota bacterium
GGTTCGCCTTCGAAGCGCTCGAACCGGCGCGCTACCACGCGACGTTCACCGGCGTGGACGGCGGCGTGGAGCGTTTCACGGCCCGCACGGACGAGCCGTCTTCGAGGCCGTTCGCTCCGATTCCCGCGCACCCCCGCGTTCCGGTGCGCTTCGAGGACGCGGACGGCGCGCCGCTGGCGAACGTCCGCATACTTCTCCGCACCGACGCTTCTCGATTCGAAGTCACGACGGGACGCGACGGCGTCGCGAGAATCCCCAAGGCGCCGTCGCAGGTGCTCCGGTTCTACCGGCGAGACGACCGCGGCGACGTCGTCAGCTCGACGGAGTTGCTCGCTGACGAGCTCGACGGCGACCCGACCGTCGTGCGGACGCCTCTGGAAGCCCTCGACGTCGTGATCGAAGGGCCGGTGGGCGTCGAGTTCATGAATCGACTTTGCGTCGCGACGCGCCACGGCGGCCGGGTCTGGACCGAAGAGGTGCGTCCCGAGGCGGGTCAGGACCGACGTCGACCGCGCCGCGCCGTCGTTCGCGGCGCCCGTGCCGGCGACCTCGTCGTGATGGAAGGCAGGGGCGTCGCCGTCGGCGTCCTCGAACCGGTGCGCCAGGGCGCCGCCGAGATCCTGACGGTGAAGGCCCCGCACGCGCGTCCACGACCGCAGACGTCGATCGGAAGCGGCGCGTTCACCCGCATCGCCGGCCGGCCTTGGCCCTCCGCGCTCCGCTTCGCCTCGCTCCGCATCGACGAGCGCACGTCCGTGTACGTCCCCGAGCGCCCCGCGGGCGCGACCGACACCGCGCCGTCGTGCGCCGCCGAGTTCACGGTCGCTCGGCCCGACGGACGCGAACCGAAGGTCTGCTTCGGTTGGTGAGCCGTCCCGGCCGGCGGGGTCCGCGTACGCTGTGCGCCACTCGAAATATCTCAGCGACTGCTACTTAGAGAATTGATCGCCGGGTCCCTGCGGTTTTTCGGACGGCCGTTCGCAAATCGCGATTCGCGAATCTGAGATGCCTGCACGATGAAGGGCCAAGACCTGCTCGTGTTGAGCGCCATGGTCGCGCATCCCGAACGGAAGTGGACCTTCCCTGAGCTCGCGCAAGGGCTCCGCATAAGCGCTTCCGAGTGCCACGCGGCGGTGCGGCGATTAGCGGACGCAGGGCTCGTCGACCCCTTGGATCGAAGGGCGTGCAGTCGGTCCGTGGAAGAGTTCCTCCTCCACGGGATGAGGTACGTGTTTCCGTGCCGACCGGGCCCTGTCATGCAGGGTGTGCCCACCGCTCATTCGGCCGCCCGCTCGCGGAACGGACTCGCTCCGCCGCCGAAGAGCCCTATGTCTGGCCGCACCCCGACGGCACGGTGCGTGGTCAGACCATCGAACCGGTGTACCGCTCGGCGCCCGACGCAGCGCTCGGCGACCCCGACATCCATGCCGTGCTCGCCCTCATCGACGCGCTCCGAGTCGGGCGCGCGCGGGAACGAGCCATGGCCGCCCAGGAGCTTTCGGCAAGGATCAGAAGTGCCTCGCCGAGCCACTGAGGCGTCGGGCATCGGAAGAGTGCTGCGCGCCTTGGGAAGCGACGCCGAGCGCGTGGTCATCGTCCCCCCTTACGCATGGAAGGAACAGCGCTTCTTGCGAATGGCTGCCTATCGCAGAGACCGCCCCCGGCTGCCTTGCGCAAGACAGCCATGCACATGGACGCCCGATCGGACACCCTGAACCGCGCTGGTCGCTACGTTGCGCAGACCTCGGGTTACCGCGCGTTCATCCCGGCGCCGCTTCCGCCCGAGCCCCAGATCGCGCTGACGCCGGAGCTGGCGACCCTTCTTTCAGCCGCAGACCGTGCGATCGGAAAACTCGACGGCTCTGTGCTGACGCTTCCCAACGCGGATCTCATCCTTCTGATGTGGCTCGCATTCTTCCTGCGCGGCGTCGTGGAGGTCGCCGATGAAGCGGCCGACACCGCCCGCCGCATTCTGCAGCTCCGCGAGAGCCTGCGTGCAGTGATCGCCGAACGTCTCGGGCGCGCTGCGGGCAACGGACACAAGGTCCTGGAGACGCTGTTCGACCGGCCGATCGTCGACGTGAACGACGTCATGGCGGTGACCGACACCTCGTATGCCGCGGCGAACACGCTCGTGGCCCGAATGGCGGAAGCGGGCGTGCTGTCCGAGATGACGGGATTCGCGAGGAACCGGAAGTTCCGATTCGCCTCGTACATCGCCCTTTTCAACGACGGTCCGGTCTGAAGGGCGACGACCGCCCGTTCGCTCCGGAACTACCATGGAGCGCACGCCATGCGCGCCGCGCTCCTTTTCCTTCTGCTCGCCCTCGCTGCGGTCCTGGTCGCCGTAGCGGTGCGCGAGCGGCCCGAAAGCGCGCCGCCGACGAACCGCCTGCCGGAGGTCGCCCCGACCGTCCGCGAGTTTCGCGTCGTCGATGCGGCGACCGGGGCGCCGATCCCCGACGCCGAAGCGCGGCGCGTCGACGGGGTCGCACCCACCGCCGTTTTCCGGGCGGACGCGCACGGCGTGGTGGACGTCGCCGTGGCGGGAGCGCACGCGCGCTTCGAAGTAACGGCGCCGGGGTACGTCGCCGCGCGCGTCGACGCGCTGGTCCCGTCGATGATCGAGGACGGCACTCGCCCGGTCGTCGCGCTGCGAGGCGCGGCGAGCTTCTTCGGGCGCGTCACGACGGCGGACGGCCGTGCGCCGCCGTCGCCCGTCGAGGTGTCGTTCGGCGAGGGCGTGAAGACGACGACCGACGTAGTCGGCGCCTACCGCCTCGACGGCGTCCGTAGCGGCGTCGACGGCCATCTTGTCGCGCGCCGCGGCGAGGCCGACGGCGCCATCGAGACTGCGCGCGCCGACGGCGCTGTGCGCGTCGACCTGCGCCTGCGTCGCTCCCTGCGCTGGAAGCTGACCGTCCGGCTGTCGCGGGCGGCGCACGGGATCCACATCGACATGCAGGGAGACGGCGACGATCCGTACCGGCGCACGGTCGCGACGCTCGCCCCGGTCGAGGGTCCGCAAACGGTCGCGTTCGAGACGCCGTGGGTCGCCGTTCCGTCCACGGTGGCGCTCATGGCCTGCTGGGGCGGCCGCGCGGTCTGGACGCGGCGCGTCACGCCGCAGGTCGCGCCCGACGCTTTGCGGCTCGAGTTCGACGTGCCCGTGCCGGATCTGCGCCGATGGCGATGCGTCGCCGCGGACGGCGCTCCGATCGAACTCGGCGCCGTGACCGTCCTCGGTCCGCCGACCTTCCGCGCGTCTCTCGAGAACGACGGCTGGGCGACGACCAAAGACCTGCCGACGACCTTCCGCGCGTACCACCCGCGTCACGGAACATCGGCGCTCGTGCGTGCGCGCGACTTCCGCGACGGCGACGTCGTTCGACTCGGCGTCGAAGGCGCGCGCCTCCGGCTTCCTTCGGACCACGGCGTCCTCCGCCTGTCCGGCGCGGGCGCGATCGACGCGTCGCTCGCCGCCGACGGCGATCGCTGGATCACTCCCACGTTGCCGCCCGGACGATGGAAGGTCGCCTCGGGGCGGCGCCCCGGAATGTCGACGTCGGTCGAGATCGGGAACGAGGGCGTGGTCGACGTCGCGGCGCTGGACGGGCCGCGCCATGGGCGCCTTCGCGGCGCGGCGTCGCGGCGCTGCGAAGTGCTTGTCGAGGTGGAAATCGACGACCGCGGCCGCCGCGGTCTCGTCCTCAGAAGCCTCCTCGACCCCGGCGAGCCGTTCGAGGTAGGGGGGCTGGACCCGGGCGCCGTGCATCTCGAGGTCGACGACGGCGCCGTGACGTGGCGGCGTCGCGTCGTTCTCGGCGAGGACGCGTCGATCGACCTCGGCGCCGTGCCGGCAGCATCCACGCGCCGTGTCGCGCTTCGGAGCGCGTCAGGCGCCCCGTTGAGCGTCCGCGCCGTGACGTCGTTCGCCCTCGGCCGCCGCGACGACGTCGCAACTTCGGCGGTGTCCGAGGAAGGCTTCGCAGACGTCGTTCTTGCGGACCGCACCGTCCTTGTCGTCGGCGCCGCCTCGACCGTGCTGCACGCCTCGGAGCTGTCGGCGCCGGACCCTCTCGTGACGACCCCGCAGGGCGCGCCGCTCGTCGCCTGCGACCCGCCCGCGGAAATCGGTCTCCTCAGAATCGGGCGTGTCGCCACGACGGTGCAGGGCCGCGTCTGGACGTACGCCTTCGACGGGTCGACCGGTCATGCGGCGCCCGCCGCGCGCGGCGACCTCGCGGTCTTCGTCGGAGAGAACGGCGTCGCCGCAGGCCGTCTCGAGCTCAGGGAGGGCCCGCTGAGTTCCGACTGGCTGGAGCTCCGTCGCCCGAGCGTCTCAGCCGGCGAGGTTCGACTTCAACCCGGGCGCCTGGCGGCCGTCACGCACGTCGATGGACGAGCCTGGCCGTTCGCGGCGCACCTCGCGGCGTTCCAAGGTCGCTCGGACGGCGAGGCCATGACGGTCTGGACCGACGGACCGGTACGGCTCTCGCTGCTGGACGACGCACTGGAACCGCTCAGCACGCTGACTCTCGGTCGTTGAGTCGCCGCGCCTCGGGGCCGACGCTTACAGCCCGCGCCGCCCGGGCTGCGCGCGCTACGCCGTGCCGTCGAGCAGCGCGTTGAGGATGTGATCCTCGTCGACCTCGTCGGCCTGCGCCTGGAAGTTGACGCGCAGGCGATGGCGGAAGGCGGGGAGCACGAGCGCGCGGACGTCGTCGACGGTGGGCGCGGTGCGGCCGCGGAGCGCGGCGCGGACCTTGGCGCCCTGCACGAGGTGCTGCGCGCCGCGCGGGCCGACGCCCCACTGCACGTATTTCTTCACCGTCTCGGGCGCGTCCTTTTCGCCGGGGCGGGTGCGGCGCGCGAGCGTCGTCGCGGCGGCCGTCGCCTGGCGCGGCGGCGCGGAGGCGGCGATCGCCTCGCGGATGGCGAGCAGCTCCGCCTTGGAGACGAGCGCGCCCGCGGGCTCCGACGCCGGCGCCGTGGTGAGCCGCACGATGCGCATCTCGTCGTCGCGCGTCGGATACTCCAGCTTCACCAAGAACATGAAACGGTCGAGCTGCGCGGCGGGGAGGGGATAGGTGCCCGCCTGCTCGATCGGATTCTGCGTGGCGAGGACGCAGAACGGGTCGTCGAGCTCGTGGCGGCGCCCGCCGATCGTCACCGTGCGCTCCTCCATCGCTTCCAGCAGCGCGGCCTGCGTCTTCGGCGAGGTGCGGTTGATCTCGTCGGCGAGGACGACGTTGCCGAAGATCGGCCCCTTCCGGAACCGGAAGTCGCGCGCGCCCGACTCGACGTCCTCCGCGATGACCTCGGCGCCGGTGATGTCGGACGGCATCAGGTCGGGCGTGAACTGGATGCGCCGGAAATCCAGGTCGAGCGCGTCGGCGATCGACCGCACCAAGAGCGTCTTCGCGAGGCCGGGCACGCCGATCAGCAGGCAATGGCCGCCGGCGAAGAGGCTGATCATCACCAGCTCGGTCGTCTCCTGCAGGCCGACGATGCGGGCCGCGAGCCGCGTGCGGAGGATCTCCGCGGCGGCGTGCAGGCGTTCGGCGTGAGAAGAGGCGGCGACGTAAGCCATAAGGAGCGCGTAAGGGCGCGAAGTCTAACCGAGAGACGGTCGCGTCCCGGCCGACGCTCCGTCGCGCGCGTGGCCGCGCGGCCTCGCGCGGGCTACGATGTCGGGCCGCGCCGCATCCGGAGAACGCTCCGGGCGCGCCGCCGCACCCGTCGAGACCCCGCCATGACGTCGCAAGAGTCCGCCCCGGCACGGCTCGTCACCATCGAGCGCCACATCCTCGACGAGCAGGCGAAGTTCCCGGACGCCTCCGGCGACCTCACCAACCTGCTCTACGACCTCGCGCTGGCCGCCAAGATCATCGCCCGCGAAGTGAACAAGGCGGGCCTGCTCGACATCCTCGGGAAGGCGGGGCTCAACAACTCCTCGGGCGACGAGGTGAAGAAGCTCGACGTCTTCGCCGACCGCTGGATCTACCGCGCGCTCGACCACACCGGGCGCGTCGCGGTGATGGCGTCGGAGGAGTCGGAGGCGATCATCCCGATCCCCGAGAAGTTCCGCTGCGGCAAGTACGTCCTGCTCTTCGATCCGCTCGACGGCTCGTCGAACATCGACGCCAACGCGCCGATCGGCACGATCTTCTCCATCCACAAGAAGATCTCGAAGGGCGAGCGCGGCACGCTGCAGGACTGCCTGCAACCCGGGCACCGCCAGGTGGCCGCGGGTTACGTCCTGTACGGCACGTCGACGATGCTCGTGTACACGACGGGCGCCGGCGTCGCGGGGTTCACGCTCGACCGCTCCATCGGCGAGTTCATCCTGTCGCATCCGAACATCCGCGTGCCCGAGCGCGGCAAGATCTATTCGGTCAACGAGCAGAACACGATCTACTGGGACCCCCGCGTGCGCGCGTACGTCGACTGGGTCAAGCAGGACGACAAGGCGACGCAGCGCCCGCGCGCGGCGCGCTATATCGGCTCGATGGTCGCCGACGTCCACCGGACGCTGATGTACGGCGGCCTGTTCATGTACCCGGGCAGCCGCAAGGACCCGAAGGGAAAACTGCGTCTCCTTTACGAGGCGTCGCCGATGGCGTTCGTGATGGAGCAGGCGGGCGGCGCGGCGATCGACGGGGAGGGGCGGATCCTCGACATCGAAGCCCGCGAGCTGCATCAGCGCACGCCCGTGTACATGGGCTCGAAGGACGACGTGAGCGAAGTGCGGCAGTTCCTGAGCGGCGAGCATCCCGCGGTGCGCGAGCTCGCGACGCGCTGATCCGCGGTCCGAGGGGCGCCCCGCCCGCGAAGCCGGAAAAAACTCCGACGTCCGTTCCGGCCAACGCGATACACACGACGGCCGCCGTCGATTAAAAGGCGGCATGGTCGCCTCCGAGAAAGGGACTCCCGGCGCGCGGATCCCGCGCCTCGACCACGGCGTGATCGGCAACGGGCGCGTCCTCGCGCTGGTGTCGCCGACCGCCTCCGTCGACTGGCTCTGCCTCCCGCGTTTCGACTCGCCGTCGGTGTTCGGGCGTCTGCTCGACCACGAGCGCGGCGGCACGTTCCGCGTGCTTTTCGACCGCACGGAGCTGAAGGGGCGACAGCGGTACATCCCGAATACGAACGTGCTGGTCACCGCCTTCGAGCACGGCGACGCGGCGTGGGAAGTGGTGGACTTCGCGCCTCGGCTGCCGGACGGGTGGGGCGTGCGGGCGCCTCTCGAGCTCGCACGCATCGTGCGGCCGGTCCGAGGATGTCCGCAGTTGAGCTTCGATTTCGACCCGCGACCCGACTACGCGCGCGCGCGCCCCGAGCTTCTGGAGAGCGACGCGGGCGTCGCGATCTACGGCGGGCCCGCGCCGTTCCTTCTGAAGACCGACGCGCCGATCCCCTACGTGCTCGGCGGTCGCCCGTTCCTGCTGGCGCGGCCGCTGCACTTCCGCCTCGCCTACGGGCGCGACGCCGCGCCGGCCGACGCGACGCGCCTCGACCACGAGCTCGAGCAGACCGTCGAGGGCTGGCAGGCGTGGGCGAAGACCTGCGCGCTTCCGTTGTTCGCGCCCGACGCCGTGCTCCGCTCCGCGCTGTGCCTGAAGCTCCACGCGTACGAAGACACCGGCGCCATCATCGCCGCGACCACCACCAGCATCCCGGAGGCGATGGGCACCGAGCGCACCTGGGACTACCGCTACTGCTGGCTCCGCGACGCGGCGTTCACGGTGGAGGCGCTGCGCCGCCTCTCGCACATGAACGAGGGCATTCAGTTCATCCGCTTCCTGCGCGACGTCGCGGAGTCGGGGCCGCTGCAACCGGTGTACGGCATCGACGGACGGCGCGACCTCGAGGAGACCTTCCTGCCCCATCTCGCCGGCTTCGGCGGGAACGGATTCGTGCGCATCGGGAACGCCGCCGCCGTGCAGCAGCAGAACGACCTCTTCGGCGAGATGATTCTCTGCCTCGCCACGCTGCTCTCCGACCCGCGCGTCGGCGACGCCGAGCGCAGCGCGTATTTCCCGCTGGTGGAGCGGCTCGTCGAGGAGGCGATCAAAGTCGCGCCCACCGACGACATGGGCATCTGGGAGTTCCGGACGATGCTTCGCCCGTACACGTTTTCGCGGGCGATGTGCTGGGCGGCGATCGACCGCGGCGCGATGCTCGCCAAGGCGTACGGGCGCGACGATCTCGCGCTGCGCTGGGGCGCCGTCGCCGCCGAAGAGCGGGAGGTGGTTCTCCGGCGCGGATACAACGCGCAGCGCGGGTTCTTCACCCAGGCGCTCGACGGCGAGAACCCCGACGCGGCGAACCTGCTCTTCGGCGCCATCGGCCTGATCGACGGCAAAGACGAGCGCTTCATGTCGACCGTCGACGCCTACGACAGGCTCCTCGGCGAAAGCGGCCTGCTGCTCCGGTACCGCACGCTCGACGACCTCGGCGCGACGACCAGCGCATTCACCATCTGCAGCTTCTGGCAGGTGGAGGCGCTGGCGATGGCGGGCCGTCTCGACGAGGCGGTGGAGCGCTTCTATCGGCTGCAGAAGTACGCCAACCCGGTGGGGCTTTTCTCCGAGGACATCGACCCGACTTCGGGCGCGCTGATGGGGAACTTCCCGCAGGCGTACACCCACGTTGGGCTGGTGAATGCGGCGATGACCATCGGCGGCCTGCTGGAGGCGCGGGAAGGACGGATCCGGCCGTGGAGTTGAACCGCCGAGGCGCCCCCTGATGAGCCGACCGAAGACCGACACCGGCGCGTCCGACTTCGTCGCGATGATCGACCCCGCGGCGACCGCGGCGCCGAACGGCGCGCCCGAGTCCGCCGGCGCGCCGCGTCGCACGCTCATCGTCGCCAACCGGCTCCCCGCGACCGTCGTCGCCAAAGACGGCGCGGTCGACGTCGAGCCGTCCGTGGGCGGCGTCGCCACGGGGCTCAAATCCGTCCATCAGCAGGGCGGCGGCTGGTGGATCGGCTGGCCGGGCGAGATCCCGCGCCTCCCGCCCGACGCGAGGAAGGCCCTCGACGCGAAGCTCGCCGCGATGCGGCTGCTTCCGGTCGTCCTCAGCGCGAACGAGGTGAAGCGCTTCTACGAGGGCTACGCCAACGGCGTGCTCTGGCCGCTCTTCCACTACCAGATCGAGCGCGTGCCGCTCGACTCGCGCGACTTCTCGGCGTACCGCACCGTCAACCAGAAGTACGCCGACGCCATCGCGAGCGTCATCGAGCCCGGCGACGCGGTGTGGATCCACGACTACCAGCTGGCGCTGGTCCCCGCGATGCTGCGCGAACGCGCGCCGGACGCGCGCATCGGGTTCTTCCTCCACATCCCGTTCCCGTCGTCCGAGGTCTTCCGCGTGCTGCCGCAGCGCGAGGAGGTCCTCCACGGCCTCCTCGGCGCCGACCTCGTAGGCTTCCACACGTTCGCCTACCTGCGGCATTTCGCGACGTCGGCGGCGCGCGTCCTCGGCCTCGAGCCGGAGTTCGACCGCGTCGAGCACGACGGGCGCGAGGTGCGCTTCGGCGTGTTCCCGATGGGCATCGACGCGAAGCGGTTCGCCGCGCTCGCCGCCGAGGACGACGTGCTCGCGCGCGTCGAGGTGATTCGCCGCGGCGCGCCGGAAAAGATCATCCTCGGCATCGATCGCCTCGACTACACGAAGGGCCTACGGCGGCGCCTGCTCGCCTTCGGGCGCTTTCTTGAAACTCACGCCGAAT
>DASPNK010000371.1:0-2698 GCA_035626575.1 Planctomycetota bacterium
CGTCGTTGACCGCCACGGCGCCGAAGACGATCGCGTCCACGTCGCCGTCGCCGTCGACGTCGCCGAACGCTTCGGGCGCCGCTTCGGGGAAGGACTCCTCCAGCCGGCGCAAAGGGGACTGCGCGGCCGACCAGGCGGCGATCAGCGCAAAGCCCGCGAAAAGCGGTCGGAAACGCGCGGCGGTACGGTTCTCGCGCGCGCGTCGTCCGTCCTTTCCAAGCCTCGCGGGCGGCGCCATCGGCACTCTCCTTTTCAAAGTCCGAGCACCGTCGAGGTCGTGCGATTGGTGAAGCGCGCCGAAGCGACGTCGACGCCCTGCCAATGGAGCGCGAGCCCGGTCAGTCCGGGACCCGGCGGGACGACCAGCGACACCGTGCTGACGGCCGCGCCGAGGCCGCCCGCCGGATGCACGCCCGCCGCGACGGACGTCGCGGCAGCGGGGTCGAGGAGCACCGTCCCGAACGGCGGGAGCGGAAGCGCCGCGACGGACGGCGACGCGAAGAGCCACCATGCGCCGCCCGGCGGGCCGTAAACGTCGAGCGACGCCGCGGCCCCGGCGAAAACGGACGCGCGGTTCGCCGTCTGCCGCGTCGCATTAAGGAAGACGCGCGGGCCCGGCGCGACGACGTCGAGGTCGCCGTCACGGTCGAGGTCGGCGACCGTCGAGCGCGACGGCACGTCGACGTAGGGCGCGACGCTCAGGCGAGGCGTCGCCGACTCCGGCGGTCCGAAGACGCCGCCGCCGAGGTTCATGAAGACGGTGCACGGCGTCTCGACGAGGTCGGCGTCACCGTCGCCGTCGAGGTCGCCGGCGGTCGCGCGATTCAACAGCGGCGTCGGCAGGAACGGGCCGGGCGTCAGGACTCCGCCGACCGCGAAGTAGACGCGGTTCGCGATCACGGCGTCGGAGTCGCCGTCGCCGTCGAAGTCCCCCACCGCGGCCGCGACGCCGGCGACGCCGGTCTGGACGACCGGCGTCGGGCCGGCCGCCCCGCCGAAGTGGATGACCGAGTGCTGCGGAACGACGTTGAACGGGTGGAACAGACCGTTCACCTCGAGCACGTCGGGATACCCGTCGGCGTCGAAGTCGCCGACGAGCAGGTCCTGCGTTTCCCACGACCCGCCGCCCGCAAGGGCCGGCGCCGCGAGCGCGCCGCTCAGGTTGGCCACGAAGAGCGTCCCGGGGCCGTTCCCGCCCGCGAGCGCGCGCCGCCCGACGAACACGTCGTCGTCCCCGTCGAGGTCGACGTCGCAGACGGCGAGCGCCGCCGCGGAGGCGATGGAAGGCGTCGGCGCGAGCGCGACGAAGCCGCCCGAGCCGTCGCCGTCGTAGACCCGATCGAGGACCGCGCCGCCGAAGAGGAACGTCGTCCCGAACAGATCGACGTCGCCGTCGCCGTCGCGGTCGAACGGCGCGGTGAAGCTCGCCGCCTGGATCTGGTTGTTGAGGAGAAGGCTGCGCGGGCCCGTCGTGAGGCGCCCGTCGCCGTCGCCGAGTCCGACCAGCAGCCCCGCGGGCGCCATGATCCCGGCGTGCAACCCGACCACATCGAGAGCGCCGTCGGAGTCGACGTCGGCGACTGAGAACGCCGGGGGCATGTCGCCGCGGACGCGGCCGTCCTCGACGGCGAATCCGCCGCCGACGTTGCGAACGACCGCGACGTCGCCGTAGGCGATCGCGAGGAAATCGCGGTCGCCGTCGCCGTCCAGGTCGCGGCAGCGAAGCGACCCGGCCGCGCCCGGCGACGGCGCGGCGTTCAGCCAGCCGGCCGAGAGCGTCGGCGCCGCCGTCACGCCGGCCGCAGAGGCGTCGTGGACGCGGGCGCCCTGCGGGCCGGAGAGCACCACCTCGTCGGTTCCGTCGCCGTCGACGTCGACGCAGGTCAACGTCGCGGGCGTCAGGGGTTGACCCGGAATTCCCCCGAACGGCGGAAGGAAATTGAGGCCGAACGTGTGGACGAACGCGCCGAAGCCCGAAGGGCCGAGAGGCAGAACGACGACGCCGGACGCGGCCGAGTGCGACGCCGTGTGCACGATGTCCGCCGTCCCGTCGCCGTCGACGTCGCCGACGTCGACGTGGTTCGCGACGCCGACCGTCGTCGCCGCGGCCGCCCACATGAACCCGCCGCCGACGTTCACGTACAGCTCGAAGGTCGGCGAGATGCCGCCGCCGAACAGCGCGTCGAGGTCGCCGTCGCCGTCGAAGTCGCGGAGGAAGACGTGCTCGGCCGGCGCGGGCGCGAGGATCGGCGGGCCGGGAGGCGCCGCGAACCCTCCGAGCCCGTCGTTGATCCAGAAGACCGGCGCCTCGCGCGCCGACGTATACGCCGTCGCAAGCACGCCGAACGCGAGGTCGACGTCGCCGTCGCCGTCCACGTCGCCCGCCGCGAGCGACCAGGGCGCCGTCGGAAGCGCGGTGGTCGGCGAGAGGAATGCGGGAGGAGTCGGGGCCGGGACGAATCCGCCGCCGGCCGACGCGAGATGGACCCGCGCGACCGCGCCGTCGATCGAGACGAGGTCGTCGCGGCCGTCGCCGTTCACGTCGGCGGCCAGCGACCGGAGGCGGAAGAACGCAAGCGCCGGCTCGTCGCGGCGGGTGAACCGCCCGAGGCCGTCGTTCAGTGCGACGGCGCCGAAGCCGAATGCGTCCACGTCGCCGTCGACGTCGCCGACGTCGACGTGGTTCGCGACGCCGACC
>DASPNK010000372.1:0-2250 GCA_035626575.1 Planctomycetota bacterium
GCCGACTCGCCGAAGGCGACTGGCTGTATCTTCCCGCGGGGTACTGGCACCGCGGGACGGCCGAAGGCGCGCCGTCCGCCACCGTGGCGATCGGCCTCAGGCTGCGCACCTTCCTCGACGTCTTCCGCCGTCTCGCGGCGAGCGTCGAGGCGTCGCTCCTCTGGCGTCAACGGGCGCCGCTGTTCGGCGAGGCGGCGGGCCCGGCGTCCGCCGTGCTGCCGACGCTGCGGCAGGCGCTCGCCGAACTCGGCGCCGACCTCGAACGGCGGCTCGCCGAACCGGGGTTCGCGGAGGCGCTCGTCGCCGACGCCCGCGGCGAGTTGCGCACGCGCGACGGACGGCCGGAAGACGGCGATCGCACGCAAGCCGTGAAATGAAACGGGCGCGCGCCCTATCGACCCCGTTGCGGGTCTCGGTGCGCCGCGCGTAACGCGTCGTCCGTCCGCCGGAGGGGCGCATGAAGCGGGGTCGCCGGCCGAGCCCACGGGGCGGTGCGACGCGGAAGAAGAACGGGGACGGGGAAGGGACGGCGGCGGGGAACCGGCGCGCGGCGTCGCGGCCGCAGCAGCGCGACGTCGATCTCGAGCCGTCGCGGGAGCACGCCCACGAGGATCGGTTCACCACCGACCAGGGCATCCCGATCTCCCACACCGACGACTCGCTGAAGGCCGGCGTCCGCGGCCCGACGCTGCTCGAAGACTTCCACTTCCGCGAAAAGCTCACGCGCTTCGACCACGAGCGCATCCCGGAGCGCGTCGTGCATGCGCGCGGATCCGGCGCGTACGGGTGGTTCCAGGTCTACGAATCGCTCGAGGACCTCACGTCCGCCGACTTCCTGTGCGACCCGTCGCTGCGCACGCCCGCCTTCGTCCGCTTCTCCACCGTCGTCGGCTCGCGCGGGTCGGCCGACACGGTGCGCGACGTGCGCGGTTTCGCCGTCAAGCTCTACACCCGCGAAGGCAACTTCGACCTCGTCGGCAACAACATCCCGGTGTTCTTCATCCAGGACGGCATCAAGTTTCCCGACCTGGTGCATGCGATCAAACCGGAGCCCCACCACGAGATGCCCCAGGCGTCGTCGGCGCACGACACGTTCTGGGACTTCGTCTCCCTCACGCCCGAAACCATGCACATGGTGATGTGGCTGATGTCGGACCGCGCGTTGCCGCGCAGCTACCGGATGATGGACGGCTTCGGCGTCCACACCTTCCGGCTGACGAACCGCGCGGGCGACGGCGTGCTGTGCAAGTTCCACTGGAAGCCGCTGCTCGGCGCGCACTCGATGGTGTGGGACGAGGCGCAGAAGCTCGCGGGCCGCGATCCCGATTTTCATCGCCGCTACCTCTGGGAGGCGATCGAGTCCGGGAACTTCCCGGAGTACGAGCTGGCGCTGCAGATCATCCCCGAGGCCGACGAGCGCACGCTGGGGTTCGACCTGCTCGACCCGACCAAGCTGGTCCCGGAGGAGATCGCGCCTCTCCGCCGCGTCGGTAAGCTCACGCTCGACCGCAATCCGAAGAACTTCTTCGCCGAAACCGAGCAGGTCGCCTTCTGCATCGCGAACGTGCCGCCGGGGGTCGGCTTCACCGACGACCCGCTGCTGCAGGCGCGGCTGTTCTCGTACCTCGACACGCAGCTCTCGCGGCTGGGCGGGCCCAACTTCGTCGAATTGCCCGTCAACCGGCCTTCGGCCCCGGTGGCGAACCATCAGCAGGACGGCATCTCGCGGAAGTCGATCCCGACGTCGCGCGCGCTGTACCACCCCAATTCGATCGAAGGCGGCGCGCCGGCGCTCGCGGCGCCGGCCGACGGGTACCGGCACGCGCCGGTCAGGACGACCGGAGCGCGCACGCGCGAGCGCAGCGAGTCGTTCGCCGACCATTTCACGCAGGCGCGGCTCTTCCTGCACAGCCAGTCGCCCGCGGAGTACGAGCATCTCGTCGACGCCTGTCGGTTCGAGATCGGCAAGGTCGAGCGTCTCGCGATCCGCGAGCGCGTGGTCGAGCTGTTCCGCCGCATCGACGAGGAGTTCGCGCGCGAGGTGGCCGACGCGGTCGGCGTGACGATCGACGGCCCGGCGCCGCGCCGTCCGAAGGAGCGCGCGCCGTCGACGTCGCCCGCCCTCAGCCTCGAGAGCTCGCCGAAGCCCGGCGTCCGCACCCGGAAGATCGCGATCCTCCTCGCGGAGGGCTTCAACTTCGACGACGTCGATCAGGCGCGCGCGGCGTTGACCGGCGAAGGCGCCGAGGT
>DASPNK010000373.1:0-3363 GCA_035626575.1 Planctomycetota bacterium
GCCCTTCCAGCACGAAGGTCGCATTCGGCGACGTCGGCGTGAACGGACCGTCGGTCGGGTACAGGTCGATGCCGTGACCGGGGTACGTCTGATCGAGGAGCTCGATGGTCTCCATCGGCGCGACCGCGCGCACGAAGAGCGCCACCCGGGCGCCCGTCGTCGCCGAGCTGGATCGCACGGCGAACGCAAGCGGCTCCATGTCGGTGGCGACGAACGCCGGCCCCGCGTTCCAGGACGCGGCGGTCGCGGGTGCGGACGTGCCGACCAGCTCGTAGGGGATCTGGGCGAAGGCGCCCGTCGCGAGCGCGACGGCGAACGAGAGCGAAAGCGCGCACCTGGCGAGAGACATCGAAAGGTCCTCCGGCGAGAGGCCGCGGGCGTGGAGAGTAGCTGATGCGCGGCGGCGTCCCGACGACGGATAAGATGTCGTTCCGCCGCCCGCGTCACGCGTCGACGTCGGAAGTTCCATGAACGCGATTCCGAACGACCGCGACGCGCACCGAGACGACCTTGTCGCGTCGGCCCGGAAGGGAGACCCCGAGGCCTTGGATCTGCTGCTCCGCCGCCTCGCGCCGAAGCTCGCCGCCGAGGCCGAGCGGTGCGTCCGCGGCGACCTCGCGGCGCGCCTGCGGCCCTCGGACCTGGTGCAGAGCGCGGCGATGCAGATCGTCCGGGGCTTCGACGCGTTCCGCGGCGCAGGCGAGGCCGAGTTCGCCGCGTGGGCGCTCCGCGTCCTTAAGAACGAGGGGCTGCAGCGCAGGCGTTGGTTCGCCCGCGCCAAGCGCGCCGGGGAGGCGCCGGCGCCGCCCAGGTCGGTCGCGACGCCGAGCCGCGACGCCGCGCGCCGCGAGGAGCATGCCCTGCTCCTCCGGGCGATGGACGCGCTGGAGTCCGATCAGCGCGAGGCGCTGCGCCTCAAACTGATCGAGGACCTTCCGCACGCCGAGATCGCGCGGCGCCTCGGCCGCTCGGAAGGGGCGGCGCGCATGCTGCTGGCGCGCGCCCGGCGGAACCTCGCGCTCGGCATCGAGAAGCTCGAGCGGCCGTGATCCTGCGCCGCGCCGCGCGAGCCGCGTGACGCGCGTTCACGGACGGCATCTCCGGAGGGCGCCGCGATCTCCGCGGCGTCCCTCAGGAGAACGATCCATGAAGAGCACGCTCGCCATCCTCGCCGTCGCCGCGGTCGCCGCCGTCGCGCCGGCTCAGACCGTCACGTTCGCCAACGTCGGCGCGCCGGCCGCGGTGCCCGACCCCAACGGCGGAACGCCCGGCACCCTCTCGCTGTCGGCGTACAGCTGCGCGCTGTCGTCGGGCCGCAGCCTCGTCTTCGAGCTCACCGGCCTTCCGACCGGGTACCAGGGCAACCCGCCGTCGCCGACGGCGTCCGAGGTGATCGCGTTCATCATCGACGTCGGCCCGGCTTCTCTTCCCGGCACGTCGATGGGCGGCGCGACGTTCTTCCTCCCGCTGACGACGCCCGTGATCCTGAACCCGCCGACGCCGGCGCCGCTCGCCCCGAGCTCGGTCTACTACATCGGACCCGGCGACATCGTCTGCCCCAACGGCACGTTCGGCGGCATCGGCGGAAACAACCGCATCGGCGCCAAGCTGGACATCACCACGTCCTACGGCCCCGGTCTCGGCACGTTCTCGATGCAGGGCGCGCTGCTCGACCCGAACACCGGCGCGCTGTTCACCTCGAACGCCGTCAACTTCACGATGTGAAACCGGCGGCGCGTCGCCCGGCGGACGGACTCGTCCGAGGGGCGGCGCGCGCCGGGCTCAGGGAGTCGCGGCGCGGCGGCGGAAGACCGGTCGCCGACCGGCGCCTGGACCGCAGCGGCCCGGCCCGAAGCGAAGCGGAGGGACGGCCCTGCTTCGTCGGCGGTTGTTCGTCGCCGACGCTGCGCTCCACGTCGGCGCCAAACCGACGATGCGGCCGCGTCCGCGCTCCGCGTGCGGCCGGCGGTCCGCGGTCCAGGCGCCCGTGCCGCGCGCGCGTCGGCGCTGCGACATAGTCCCCGTTCGCGTCGACGAGGACCTCGTACGCCTCTTCGCAGCCTGTCCGAAGACCTTCAGTCGCAGTTCCGCCGGGTCCGTGAACGGGTCGAGCCGAAACGGCGGTTCGATCTCCGGGACGGGCGGTTCCCGACCCGCAGTCGACGCCGCTTCGACATGCGAGGTCTCGGCGTGGACCGCGGCCGGGCCGACGCCGCCGTCGCGGGCCGCTCCGCAATCGGGCGTTCCGGCGCATCCGGAGAGACACAGAGCGACCAGAAGGCCGCAGGTCCGTCGCCCGAGATCTCGAAACGCCACGGCCTTGTTCATGGCAGGCGCCGCCGTGGCGCACGTCCTTCGCTCGTTCGCGTCGCGCGCCGTCTTACATATGAGAACGACGGATCGAAGATCCTGGTTCGCGCGCCGGGCTTCGTCGTCGGCCGGTCGACGAATGCGTTCGGAACCTCCCCGGAGTTCTGCCCGCTCCTCCGTCGAATCACTTCCGGACCGCCCGCGTCCTCCAAGGATCCGGGAACTCTACGGCGCAGCGCCGGCGGTCGACGGGCTCGCCCGCGTCGCGGGAGTTCGCTTTCACCGACAGCTGGATCGCGAGGCGTTCCGCCTCTCCGGCCGCGCCGGACACCTGCGCCTCGCCGAAGAAGCGCGTCAGATAGGGCGAGTTGCGCGGGCCGAGGATCCAGGCGACGGCCTCTTTCGCCTCCCCGACGGCGACTGCGATCGCCCCCTCGTCGTCGCGGGTGAGTCGGACGAACAGCTTCGTGTGACACCGGTACGGCTTCGCAGGAGACCAGGCGTTCTCCGCGCCGCCTTCGCCGATTTGAATGAGGAAGCCGCCCTCCGCATCGGGGACCGCCCAATCGACGACGGCGCGGTCGGGATGTCGTTGCGCCCAGTCGGCCAACCAGGGCGGCGAAGCTCGCAGGCCTGCGGTGCGGCGGGTTTCCAACGGGGAGAACGGAGGCGGGGCGGCGACCATCGCCGCGCGCAGGACCACGTCCTCGTCGAGGCACGCCAACGCCGAGCTATACCTGAAGCGGGCCGGCGTTCCGGCGAGCTCCGGTCGGGCCGCTTCGAGGACGCGCGCGCCTGAAACGCGCAATCTCCCGAGGGCGGTCCAGGCGAAGGAGGCTCGCGCGTCGCGCCAGAGGTCGAACTTCCGGCTCGTCGTATCGCGTCGAACGGCGGCGAGCAGATAGTCGACCACCGCCGTCGACGCGACGCCGCGCCGTCCGAGCGCATCGAGGGCGAGCAGCGCCGTCCATCCGACCTCGCCTCGGGCGCGGCGGAGCAACTCGTCGCCGATTTCCCGCTCCGTTTCGGGGGAGCGGCGCCTGCGACGCCGAG
>DASPNK010000374.1:0-2110 GCA_035626575.1 Planctomycetota bacterium
CGGGACGCCTCCGCGCCGACCCCGGCGCCGGAGCCGCCGCCGGCCCCGCCGCCCGACTTCGTCGCGCGCCTCCGCGCGCTCCGCGCCCGCGCGCCGTCGACGCCCGAGGAGATCGACGCCTGGTACGTCGCGCTGTACGACCTCGTGCGCGCGGCCGTCGCGCGCCGCCTCGAAGCCGCCGCGGACGCGCGCACTTCCGACGAGTTGCTCGCCGCGGCGGAGGCTTCGGACCTCGTGGCCGCCCCGCTCGCCGCGCGGCTGTCGGCGCTTTGCGCGGCGTGCGACGCCGTGAAATTCGGCGGCGCGCGCCCGTCGGCCGCGGAGCGCGGACGTGCGGCCGACGCGGCCGAGTCCGCGCTGGCGGAGCTCTTGCCGTGACGGCGGGAGGGCTCGCGCTCGAGCGGCCGTGGCTCGCCGCCGCGACGCTCGCGATCGGCCTGGCCGCGGCGATCCTCGCGAAGCGCCGGGGCGCGCCGAGCGTCGCTTTCGGCGCCTTTCCGCTGCTGGACGGCGACGTCGACGGCCGTACGCTCCGGACGCGCCTGCGCGGCGTTCCGACGATCCTCGCCGCGACGGCGCTCGTCGCCGCGGCGCTCGCGCTGGGGCGCCCGGTGCTCAGGGTCGCCGAGCCGCGGCGGGCGCCGGGAGTCGACGTCGTGTTGTGCCTCGACGTCTCGTCGTCGATGACGGCCGATCTGGAGCCCGGGCTGTCGCGCCTCGACGCCGCGAAAGCCGCCGCGACGGCTTTCGTCGCGGGGCGCCCGCACGACCGCATCGGCCTCGTCCGGTTCGCGCGGTATCCCGACGTCGCGTGCCCGCCGACCCTCGACCACGAGGCGCTGCTCCGGACGATCGCCGACATGCGCGCCGTCCCGCGTGACGATCCCGAGGACGCGACGGGCCTCGGCGCGGCGATCGCGACCGCGGCGCGCATCCTCGGAAACGCGCCGTCGAAGGCGACATTCGCGGCGCTGCTCACCGACGGCGAAGAGAACGTCGCCACGGCGGAGACGCCGAAGGAGATCGCGCCGTCGGCCGCCGCGCGCCTCTGCCTCGAGCGCGGCGTGCGGCTTTACGCCGTGCGCGCCGGCGGCGACCCCGCGACGCGCGAGCGCGGAGCGGAGCGGCTGAAGGCGGTCGCCGAAACCACCGGCGGAAGGTTCTTCGAGGCGCGCGACGCCGACGGGATGCAGGCGACCTTCGCCGCGATCGACGGCGCGGAGAAGACCGTCTTCGAGGCGCCGCGCACGCGCGTCGCCGGGCGCGAGGCGCCGTGGATCCTGCTCGCGCTCGGCGCCGCCGTGCTCGCGCGGATCGCCGCGGCCACGTGGTGGAGGGTCGCACCCTGACCCCGCACGACCTCTTTCTCGCGCCGGAGCGCGCGTGGCTGCTCGCGCTGGCGCCGCTCGCCTGGGCGGGCGGCGCGTGGCTGGAACGCCGCCGCGAGCGCGAAGTTCGCGTCGCGCTCGGGCCGCGCGCCGCGGAGCTTCACGACGTCTCGCGACGGCGCCGCGCCGCGGGGCGCGCCCTCGGCGCGGCGGCTCTGTTCTTCGGCGCGACGGCGGCGATGGAGCCGGCGTTCGGCGAGAGCGCCGCGTCGACGCCGCGCGGCGTCGACGTCGTGATCGCGCTCGACGTCTCGCGGTCGATGCTGGCCCGCGACGCGGCGCCCGACCGCCTCGGCGCCGCCCGCCGCGAACTCGAAGGCCTTCTCGCGCGCGCGGCGGGAGACCGCTTCGGGCTCGTCGCCTTCGCCGGCGACGCGACGCGCGTGTGCCCGCTCACGCGCGACCTCGCGTCGTTCCGCACGCTGCTCGCGGGCGTCGACGTCGACCTCCCCCGGCGCGGGGGTTCGGACCTCGCCGCGGCGCTGGACGCGGCGGCGGCGGCGTTCCCCGAGGGCGCGACCGAAGGCGGCGCGGTGGTGCTCCTCACCGACGGCGAAGACCACGGAGGCCGCGCCGTCGACGCCGCGGCGCGAGCCCGCGCGCGCGGGCTCGCGGTGCACGCCGTCGCGTACGGCGCCGCCGACGGCGGCAAGATCGTGGTCGACGACGGCGCGGGCGGGTCCCGCGTGCTGACCGACGCGACGGGGCGCGACGTGATCAGC
>DASPNK010000375.1:0-10467 GCA_035626575.1 Planctomycetota bacterium
GGGCAACGCGTGGACGATGCAGCTCAGCGGGGCCAAGGGCTGGATCGAGCCCACGCTCACCCGCGTCACGATCGCCACGGGCAAGACCCAGCAAGACGACTACTGGTCGCTCGCCGGGCTCCCGCACCCGAGCGACGAGAAGCGTCCGGCGCTGCAGCTCGAGCTCGCGCTCGGGTTCCAGACGGCGGTCGGCGTGATCAACGCGCAGCGGGCGATGGACGGCGCGCCCCGCCTGCTGCTCGAGACCGACGTCTATCGCGGCGTCCGCCGCCTGTCGGCGCGCCACCTTCCCGAGCTCGTCGGCGCGCCCGACGACGACCGGCTCCAGCTCGCGCCCGTGCTCGCGTGCGTCGGCGGGCGCGTCGTCCTGGCGACCCATCCGGAAGCCGCGCAAGCGCTGATCGACCGCGCGCTCGACGGCCCGGCGACGCCGCGCGCGACGGGCGACGCGCTGCACCTTCGCGGCGCGCCGATCGCGGAGGCGCTGCGCCTCGCGAGGCCGTTCCTCGCGGCCCGCGCCGCGGTGACCCAGGAAGGCGGCGCCGCTCCCGACGCTGAGATCGCCCGCGCCGCCGCGCTGATCGAACGCATTCGCGGCGTCGACGTGCATTTCGCCGTCGGCGCCGGGCGCGCGCGCCTCACCGCGGAGATCGACGCGCCCGCTCTGCTCGAGCCGCCGGGAACGGCTCCGCGATGAAACCCTACGCGGGCGCCTTCGGGCGCGCGGAGGCGGGCCGGCTCCTCCGCCGTGCGGCGTTCGTCGCGCGTCCCGAGGACGTCGACCGGGCCGTCCGCGACGGCCTCGACGCCACGGCGGAACGGCTCCTCGCCGACCTCTCCTCCCGCGACGCCGACGCCGCGGACGTCTCCGCCGACGCGCGGGAGGCGGCGCTGCGCGGATCCGACGACGGCGCGCTGCTCGCCGGCGCGTGGCTCCTGCGGCTCGCGGAGACGCGCCGTCCGCTGCGGGAGCGCCTCGCGCTCTTCTGGCACGGACACTTCACGACGGCGCTGCGCAAAGTGGCCGACGGCGCCGCGCTCCTCGATCAGATCGCGCTCTTCCGACGCCTCGGCGGAGGACCGTTCGCCGACCTGACCGCCGAGGTGGGACGCGACCCGGCCATGTTGCGCTACCTCGACGGCGCGGGGTCGACGGCCTCGGCGCCGAACGAGAACTACGGGCGCGAACTGCTCGAGCTGTTCACGGTCGGGACCGGAGCGTACGACGAGCGCGACGTGCGCGAAGCGGCGCGCGCCTTCACGGGATGGAGCGTGCGCGGAGGCCGGGCCCGCTTTTCGGCGGCCGCTCACGACGCGGGGCTGAAGACGCTTCTCGGGGCCACGAGCCCCTTCGACGCCGACGGCGCCTCGCGGCTGTGCGCCGACCATCCGGCGACGGCGCGACGGCTCGCCGGCAAGCTGGCGCGCGCGTTCGTCGCCGACGCGCCTCCGCCCGCGACGGTCGACGCGCTCGCGGCGACGTGGCGTTCGCGGCGCGGCGACGTCGGCCGCGTGCTGGGCGACCTCTTCCGCTCCGAGGCCTTCTTCGCGCCCGGCCTCGGACTCGCCGTCACGCGCTCGCCGGTCCTGTTCGCGGTCGCGGCGCTCCGGCTCGACGGCGCGCGGCCCGCCGCGATCGACGTCGCGCGGCGCGTCGCTCGCATGGGCGAGGCCCCGCTCGACCCGCCGACGGTCAAGGGCTACGACGGCGGCGCGAGCTGGCTCAACCCGGCGACGCGTCTCGCCCGCCTCGATTTCATCGCGTCCCTTCCCGAGACCCCGGCGACCGCCTGCGAGGTTCCCGAAGGCGCGGCGTTCCGCGACTTCGCCGCGGACGTCCTCGGCCGTGCGCTCGATCCCGCCGAAGCCGCCGCGCTCGACCGCGCCGCGCCGGAAAACGTCCCCGGCGCCGGACGGCGGCGCCTGCGCCTCCTGCTGACCCATCCGGAGTTCGACCGATGCTGACCCGCCGCGACCTGCTGCGCGCCGCGTCCGCCGCCGGCGCCGCGCTCGCGCTCCGGCCGGGGCTCGCGGCGCATGTCGGCGGCGTCACCCGCCGCGTCGCCGCGTCGCTGGTGGTCGTGGAGCTGACGGGCGGCGACGACGGTCTCGACACCGTGCCGCCCTACGGCGACGACCGCTACCGGCGCGCGCGGCCGGCGCTGGGTCGCGCGGCTTCCCGCGTTCGGCCCCTGGACGAAGTCCTGGGCCTCGCGTCGGAGCTCGAAGGGCTGGCCGCGCTCTTCCACGAAGGACGGCTCCGCGTGCAGCTCGGCGTCGGCATGCCGGCGCCCGACCGCAGCCACTTCACGAGCCTCGACCGCTGGCACGCCGGCGACCCCGCGCCGTCGCGGCGCGCCGACGGCTGGCTCGGCCGCGCGCTCGACGCCCTGACGCCCGACGACGCGCCGTTCGCGGCGACGGCGTTCGGAGACCGCGCGCTGCCGCGGGCGCTCGCCGGCGCGCGCCGCCCCGTCGCGACGTGCGAGACCCTCGCCGACCTCCGTCCCGGCCCCGCCTGGCGCGCCGCCGCCGCGGATCCGGCGCGGGCCGCGTTGGCGGAGTCGTGGGGCGCTCCGGCCGACCGCGCCCGCGACCGCGCGGCGCGGGATCTCGCCGATCGTCTCGAAGGCGCCCTGTCGAAACCCCTCCGGGGCGGCGACCTCCCCGGAGGGGATCTCGGGCGGAAGCTCTCCGACGTCCTGCGCCTGACCGCGGGCGGGATCCGGATCCCCGCGACGTTCGTGCGCACCGGCGGCTTCGACACCCACGCGCGGCAGGATCGCGTGCGCCCGCAGCTGCTGGCGGACCTCGACGCGGCGTTGACCGGCTTCGCGCGCGCGCTCGTCGCGCGCGGCGACTTCGAGCGCACGCTGACGATCGTCTACTCGGAGTTCGGCCGGCGCATCGCCGAGAACGGCGCGCGCGGCACGGATCACGGCGCGGCGGGCCCGACGCTCCTGCTCGGCGGCGGCGTCCGCCCCGGACTCTTCGGCGTCCGTCCGGATCTCCGCGGCGTCGACGGCGACGTGCCGGCGACGTGCGATTTCCGGCGGCCGCTCGCGAGCGCGCTCGCGCACCTCGGTCATCCCGACCCCGCCGCCGCGCTCGGCCCGGAAGGCGTCCCTCTCGGCGACGACTGACGACCTTTTGCGATTCGCGGTCGTCGACGCGCGACGAACGGCGGCGAACCGACGTCCGCCGACTCGCGGGCGACGGCGACCCGCCGGAGCTCAGGGCTCGAGTTCGACGGAGACGTCGTCGCGGCGGCGCGTCGGAGGACGATCGTCGTCGGGCGGACGCAGGTAGCCGGCGTCGAGGATCCGCACGCCGCGGAGGTGTTCGTGTGCGGTCAACGGGCGGCCGCCGGCGGGCTCGAGGCCGGCCTGCTCGCGGAGCAGCAGGATGAGGTCGGACATCGCCGCCGGCTGCGTGAACAGGTAATCGTGGCCGGCGCCGACGCTCGGCACGCGGCTGTCGACGAATTCGAGCTGCGGCACGCCGGCGAGGAACGCGAGCGACGCGCCGGTGAAGTCGCCGATGCGCAGCGCGCCCACGCGGCGGCGGCTGCCGAACACCACCGACGCCAGCTCGATGGCGAGGTCGTAGGAGCTGAAGTAGACGACGGTCTTCTCCGCCGCCGTGTAGACGCCTTCGCGCACGAAGCGCTGCTCGAACACCTCTTCGTCGACGTCCGGCGACGCGAGGACCAGCGTCTTCAGCTTCAGCGCCTCGGGCCCGCGGCGCCCCTCGCCGCGCAGGACGTAACCCAGTTCGCGCAGCGCGGTGATGCAGACGTCCGCGCCCCGGCTGTGGGCGATCACGTGAACGCGCTCGACCGAGGGATGCTCGCCGAGCAGCCGGAGCAGCGCCTTCAGGTGCCCGACCGTGTACTCGCCCGATTCGCGGTCGTAGGAGTACCCGAAAAGGCCGCTCGATCCCGACGGCCACGAATACGCCAGCGCGACGCCGGGTCGCCCGAGGTAATGCCAGAGCTGCGCGAGGCGCAGCACCGCCTCGTCGAAGGTGTTGTCGAACCCGTGCAGGTACAGGAAGACGTCGCCGCGCCCCGCGTCGGCGATCTCGCCGGAGAGCGCCGCCGAAAACTTCGCGGCGTGCTCGGCTTCCCGCGCGGCGGCCTCGGGCGTCGGGACGGCGACGCCGTCGACGATCGTCAGCTCGCGATAGTCCCAGCCGAGCCGCGCGATCTCGTCGCGGGCCCCGACGACCGGCGCCAGCTTCTCGGTCGCGGGCCGCGACACGCTGACGCGCTTGAGCGTCTCCCAGTCTTTCGCCGGCAGGAAGCGCACCGTCGCGCGGCCGAGGCGGAGGAACGGCGCGCGTTCGCCGCCGTAGACCGGACCGTCGGGGCGGTCCTCCGTCTTCGCGCGGTCGGTCGCGTAGAGGACCTCGGTCTCGGCCCGGCGCTCGGCGCGCGGCGTCGCCTCTTCGAAGGCGGCGGCGCCGCGGCCGATCCACACGTGCGGCGCCGAAACGCGGGCCTCGGCGCACGACAGCGCGAGGATCGCCGCGAACGGCAGGAGGCGTCGCACGCGTCCCACGCCGTCAGCGCCCCGAGAAGTCCACGGCGATCTCGATTTCGGAGTCCGCGCGGAGCACGCCGAACTTCTTGAGCGGCTCGCCGAGCTGCAGCTCGGAGCGGAACTCCTCGAGCGTCTTCACCGGTTTGCCGTCGATCTTCACGATGCGGTCGCCGACCTTGAAGCCGTGACGGACCGCGAGGCCGTCTTCGGAGAGCGTCTCGATGACCGGCGCGTCGCTCGCCGAGTTGAACCCGAGGACGCGGCCGCGCAGCACGTTCGGCCGCTCGGCGACGACCCGCTCCGGCGCGACGCGCGAGAGCTTCTCGGGCAGGTCCGCGATCCCGAGCGCGCCGATCGCCACGACGGCCGAGGTGTGGCGCTGATACTCGGGGACGGCCGCCGCGAGGACGTCGTTCTGCGTGTGGTGCGTGTAGGTGTAATTGGCGCGCCCCGACTGGCTCCAGAAGAAGCCCGGGACGCCGACGCTCACGTACGAGTCGTGGTCGGAGCCGATGCCGGAGGGCAGCCGGTCGACCGGATGTACGGCGAACGGGAACGCCGGGTTCAGCGTCGTCGCCGGCCGGAAGACGCGCGCCATGTCGTCGGCCATGGCCGCGGTGGCCTGGATGCCGGAGACGTAATTGGTGCCGCCGTCGTGAACGAGCACCGCGGAGATGCGGTCGTTCTCCTCCGGGTGGCGCTTGATGTAATCCCGCGAGCCGAGCAATCCCTGCTCCTCGCCGCTCCACAGCATGAAGCGGATGGTGCGCTTCGGACGGGCGCCGGCCGTCGTCAGCAGGCGCGCCGCTTCGATCGTGGTCGCGACGCCGGTGCCGTTGTCGGTCGTGCCCATCGCCCCGTCCCACGAGTCGAGGTGTCCGCCGACGATGACCAGCTCCTCGGGCTTCTCGACGCCGCGCAGCTCGGCGACGACGTTGTAGGCGGGGACCGGGCCCTGTCGGTAACGGTTCTGCACGTCGAAGGCGAGCACGACCTCGCGCCCCGCCGTCAATAGATCCGCGACGTGTTTATGGTCGTCGCCGTGGAGATTGATGCGGACCAGCGGCGACCGCTCCTCCCACTTCGTGCGGAGCCGCCCGCCGGTGCGGATCAGCTCTCCGCCCGGCGAAGCGCTCACCACGCCGTACGCCCCGGTCTCGGCGATGAAATCGGTCAGCGCCTTCGACCGCGAGTCCAGCGACCCCGCGACGCGCACCAGCCAAGCGCCGCGCGCCGACTCGCGGAGCGCGGCGAGGCCGGATTCGTCCTCCGGCACGCGGAGCGCCGGGCCGGTCTTCAGGCCGTCGGTGCCGCCCGTCCAGGCGTCTGTCCCGAAGACGAGCCGTCGCCCGCGTTGCCCGTCGCCGCCGAAGCCGCGGCGCCGCCGCCCGCCCTCCGCGGGCCGCGACTCGGTCGCGTCCGACCAGAAAGCGAAGCCGGTGTGCACGCCCCGGTCGAAGCCGGTCTCGACGTCGGTCCATTTGTCGAGGCGCACCGACAGTCCGTAGGAGAGGAACTTCTGCGCGGCCCACTCGGAGGCCTTGACGAGGTTCTGCGACCCGGTGAGGCGCGGCCCGATGCCGAGGCACAGCTCGGACAGGTGGTCCATCACCCGGCTCTTCTCCTCCGACGCTTCGTCGGCGATGCGGGCGACGATCTCGGGAGGCGCCTGGCCGAAGGCCGCGGCGGCAAGAAGGAACGCGACCGCGCACCGGCGCGGGAGGGGGAAAAGCGACGTGGACATCGAAGGGCTCCGGAAGGGGGCGCGGCGTCCCGCGCGGAGGGGCGGATGTTATCGGAGCCTCGTCGCCTGTAGCGACGCCGAAGCGCGGATTGACGGACGCGGAGGCCGACCGGCGGGCGGGTCGCGCCGCGCCCCCGCCGCGGGGATTCGCGCCGATTTTCTTCGCCGCCTGCGCACGGCCCGGTACGCTTCCGGGCGTCGCGCAAGCCGTTTCGCGCGCCGGCGCCGCCCCGAAAAACCCCAAGCCCTCCGGGCGGCGCTCATCCCAGGGAGAGATCAGTTCATGAAGCGAGTCGTCAGTGCGGCCCTCGTTCTGCTCGCCGGCGTCGCCGGCGCCCAGCAGCCGAATGATCAGTGCGCGGGCGCGTTGCCCATCTACGACGGGATCAACCCGCAGCCCGCGGCGTCCGGAGTCACCTTCTCGAACTCGGGATGCGTGACGGACCAGACGGTCACCTGCGTGACGTCGAACAGCGACGTGTACTTCTACTACGTCTCGACGTGGGCGGGGAACCACACCTTCAACACCTGCACGCCGACCGGGTTCGTCGCGGGCACGATGAGCGACACCACCATCGCCGCCTTCGACAACTGCCCGGGCGTCCAGATCGCCTGCAACGACGACTCGTGCGGCCTGCGCTCGAGCGTCACCGTCAACATGACGGCGGGGCAGCTGATCTGGATCCGCGTGGCGAGCTACAGCGCGTCGGCGCAGGGCACGTTCTACGTGACCGTCACGCCGCCGCCGCAGCCCGTCACCAACGACGAGTGCGTCTCCGGCATCACCGTGTTCGACGGCGCCAACGGCCCGTTCGGCAACACCGCCGCGACGAACAGCGCGGAGTCGTACGGCTGCGGGACGTTCAACAACGACGTGTGGTTCTACTACACCGCGACGCAGTCCGGCCTGCTCAACTTCTCGACCGGCTGCGGCGGCTTCAATACCGCGGTGGCGGTGTACGACGGCTGCGGCGGCAACGAGCTGGCGTGCAACGACGACACGCCCGGCTGCGCCGTCGGCGGCAGCACCGCGCAGGTCGCCGCGACGGCGGGCCTGACGTACGTCGTGCGCGTCGGCGCGGTCGCGGTCGCGAACGGGACGTTCACGCTGGGCGTCAGCTACTCGCCCGCCAACGACGAGTGCACGGGCGCGATCCCGGTGGCGAGCGGCGCGAACGGGCCGTTCAACAACATCTCGGCGACGACGTCCGTCGGCTCGACGGCGACCTGCGGCAGCGGCGGGTTCAACGACGTGTGGTTCACGTACTTCGCCGCGTGCGGCGGTCAGACCCAGGTCGACACCGGTTGCCTCGGCTTCGACGTCGTGACCTCGGTGTGGGACGCCTGCGGCGGCACGCAGCTCGCCTGCGACGACGACGGTCCCTGCGGGATCGGCGGTTCGCAGGTGGTCTTCAACGCGACGGCGGGCCTCACCTACATGATCCGCGTCGGCTCGTACACCAACGGCGCGAGCGGGTCGTTCAACGTCACGATCTCGGGCGGCGCGCTCAGCTTCGTGTTCTCGTCGCCGCTCGGGCCGGGCTCGGTCCAGGCCGACGTCCTGAACGGCACGCCGTTCGGCGCCTACATCATGGCGCTGACGCTGGCGCCGGGCGCGTACCCGAACGGCTGGCTCGGCGGCCTCGACATCTCGATCGGCGATCTCATCGCGCAGGCGACGGCGGGCTTCCCCTTCACGGGCGCCCTCGGGCCGTGCGGCGAAGCGCAGATCGGGCCGTTCCCGGGCCTTCCGGTCGGCCTCCAGCTGTGGGGGACCGCGGTCAGCATGAACGCGCTGTTCGGCGCGGTCACCGGCGTCGCCCCGGCGACGACGATCACGCTGTGATCCTGACGGGACCGCCGTCCGGCGGTCCCGACCGCCCGCGGGCCGGCGCTTCGCCGGCCCGCGCGGCGTTCGCCCCGCCGCGCGTCCTGCGCGGCGCAGGTCGCGGCTAAGCGGCGCATCCGCGTCGCTTCTTCCGCGTCGCGCGGCGCCGCGGACGCGACGCCGACCCGCGACCCCTCGAGCGACTCTTCCGCCGCCGCCTCGACGATGTTTCGCCGCGCGCCCCTCCCGTCTGTAAGATGCCGCCCCGCGCCGGGCCACGGCGCGCGTTCGATCCCGCCGTTTTGAGTCGCGTGTGCGCGCGCGTCGCCGTTCCTCACGGACGTCGCGTCGCCGTCCCATGGGAGGTTCGCATGAAGCGGTCGTTGACCTCGCTCGCCGCGCTCGCCCTGTTCGCGAGCGCCGCCGCGGCGCAGTTCCAGTTCGCGGCGACCAGCGACATCTCGCTGTTCGAAGACATCTCGGTCACCGGCGGCCTCGCCATCGCCGGCGCCACCGACGATTCGGAACACAACATCACCACCACGATCGGGAACGCGCTGTTCCCGGCCGGTCCGGTGCGCATCGGAAACAACGGCGCCGCGGTGTGGGGCATCACCACCGGCGACGTCGGATTCACCAACGCGACGCTGCCGACGACCGGATTGCCGACGGGCATGCCGGCGGGCGGCGCCGGCTACCTCCTCCCCTTCTGAGACGACCTCTATCCGCAGAACGGCGCGACCACGCTGTACTGGAAGGAGGACGTTCCGAACGGCGAGCTGACGATCATGTGGATCAACGAGAACCACTGCTGCACCGCCAACAACAACGTCATCACCTTCGAGTTGAAGGTGTACGCGTCCGGGCCGGTGTACGCGCGGTTCATCTACCTCGACACCCGCCACTCCATCCCGCCCGCGTCGTCGATCAACGACTTCGGCCAGAGCGCGACGGTCGGCTACCTGCGCGGCTCGAGCGTGGTCGCTCCCTCGAACCTCATGTACAGCTTCAACGCGGGCGTCATCTTCGACGGCCTGGTGGTCGACCTCGTCGACCCGCCGTTCAACGTCGCCGCAGCGGCGGCGCCGTCGGGCGTCGCCTCCGGCGGCGTGGTGAAACTCACCGCGTCGGTGACCGGCGGCTTCTCGTCGCCGCTCTCGGTGACGGCCGACACCACCGCCCTCGGCGGCGCGCCGGGCACGACGTTGTTCGACGACGGCACGAACGGGGACGTCGTCTCCGGCGACGGCACCTACTCGCGGGACGTGCTGGTGACGACGACCGCGCTCGGGGTCCGCTGGATCCCGGTGTACGTCGTCGACGCCTCGCCGTATCAGCTGAATGCGCTCATCCAGGTGAGCGTGGCGCCGCCGAACGACGAGTGCTTCGCGGCCGCTTTGGTGAACTTCGGCACGAACGGGCCCTTCTCCAACGAAGGCGCGACGACCAGCCTGCCGGTCGACACCGGCGCCGGCTGCACCGTGTCGCTGGGCACGAACGACGTGTGGTTCGTCTACTTCTCGGCCTGCACCGGTCCGACCACCGTCGCGACGGGCTGCACCGGGTACGACACGGTGCTCGGCGTCTACGACAACTGCGGCGGCACTCTGCTGGCGTGCAACGACAACGCGACGGGATGCGGCACCGGCGGGTCGTCGGCCACGTTCACCGCGTCCGCGGGCGGCCTCTACTTCATCCGCGTCGCCGCGAAGACGGCGGGGACGTTCGGGACGTTCAACGTGAACGTGTCGACGGGCGCCTACACCTTCGCGTTCAGCTCGCCGCTCGGCGCGGGCTCGATCCAGGCGAACGTCTCCAACGGAACGCCCTTCGGCGCCTACATCATGGCGCTGACGCTCGCGCCCGGCGTGTTCCCGAACGGCTGGCTCGGCGGCCTCGACATCCCCTTCGGCGACTTCATCGCCCAGGCGACGGCGGGCTTCCCCTTCACGGGCGGCCTCGACGCCTGCGGCGGAGCCCAGATCGGGCCGTTCCCGGGTCTGCCCTCGGGCCTGCAGCTGTGGGGCACGTCGATCGACATGCCGACGCTCTTCGGCGCCGTCAACAAGATCGCGCCCGCGGTCACGCACGTTATCCCGTGAGCACGTGAACGCGCCGTCCCGCCCCGCGCGGGACGGCCCGTCGGCGGGCCGGGGCGCGCAGGCGCTCCGGCTCGCGGCGTTTCGGGGGGATCCGGCACGGCGGCAAACCGACGATGCGGGGCCGTCGCTCCGCTTCGCTCCGCGCGCGGGCCTCCGCGGTCCAAGTGACGCGCCCCGGACGTCCGCGATCCATGCGTCGCACGCGCAGAAGAACCCGCGACGTGCCCGACGAGGGCCGCGGAGCGCCGT
>DASPNK010000376.1:0-2809 GCA_035626575.1 Planctomycetota bacterium
TCCCCTCGGTCAGCATCCGCACGCCGATCCACGCCGCCGCGCCGAGGGCCGCGAGGCCGGCGACCCAGGCGACGCGGGCGAGCAAGCGGGCGCGAGCGTCGGCGTTCACGTCGCGACTGTACGCGCCGGGACCCGCGGCGCCGGCCCCGCCTGCGCGCCGCCCGAGGCGCCGCGCTTCCGATCGTCGCGCTCCGCGACAAGATGCGACCGATGCGCGCGCGGTCCGCATGGCTGCTCCTGCCGAGCGTCGTCTGCCTGCCCGCCGCGGCGGCGGTCGCGGCGAGCCCGGCGTGGTGGGTGTTCGAGCTGTTCGACCACTGGGCGCACATCGTCGCCGGCGGGGTCGCGCTCGCGGCGGGCGCGGCGGCGCTCGGCCGTCGTCGGGTCGCGGCCGCGCTCGACCTGGCGGCGGCCGCCGCGCTCGCGTGGTATGTCGCGGGCGCGTTCACCGCGCCGACGCGGACGCCCGCGGCCGACGCCTCCGGCCTTCCGATCGTCGTCGCCTGCGCGAATCTCGCGTACTTCAATCGCGACGCGTCGCGCCTCGTCGCGTGGATCGCCGCCGAGGCGCCGGACGTCGTGGTCGCGCTCGAGGCGACCGACGCGCATCGGCGCGCGCTCGCGCCCGCGCTGCAGGGTCATCCGCATCGGGCGCACGTCGACTCCGAGCACGAGGCGGGAAACCTTTCGGTGTATTCCCGCTTCCCGCTCGTCGACGTCCAGGACCGCATCCCCGGCGGGCCGCTGCCTCTCCTCGAAGGCAGCCTCGACACGCCGGGCGGCGAGGTCGCGTTCGTCGCCCTGCACGCCTTCCCTCCCCTCGGCGGCGCGGAACGCGCCTGGAACCGCGACGTTCTCGACCACGCGGCGCGGCGGGCGCGCCGGGCGGCGGAGGCGGGCCGGCCGTGCGTCGTCGTCGGCGACTTCAACGCTTCGCCGTGGTCCCGGCCGTTCCGCGCCTTCGAAGCGGCGGCGGGGGTCGCGCATGCGCGGCGCGGGCGCGGGCTCGCTCCGACCTGGCCGGTGGTCGGCGCGCTCTCCCGGGTCGGCTTGCCCATCGACCACGTCTGCGCGTCCGCGGACGTCGCCGTGGAGGGGTTCGACGTCGGCGACGGCTTCGGCTCGGATCATCGTCCGATCGTCGCGCGTCTACGCCTCCGCCGCGCGCGCTGACGCGCGCGGGTATCGTCCCCGCCTTCGGAGCCGCCGATGTCCCGCGTCCCGTTCCCGCTCGTGGTCGCCCTCTTCGCCGCGTCGTGCGCGACCGACGCAGGCGCTCCGGAAACCCGCCCCGCGTCCCGCCCGGTCGACGAAGGTCCGCCGGCGGGCGTCTCGCCCACGCTGGCGCCGCTCCTTCGGCGCGCCTTCGCCGAGATCGAGCGACTCGCGTCGCCCAAGGAGATCCAAGAGTCGCTGAAGGCGCTGACGGCGCGGCCCAACCTCGCCGGATCGCCCGCGGCGGCGGCGGCGACGCGGTTCGTGGAGAGCCGCTTCATGCTCGCCGGGTTGGAGACCCGCGTCGAAGAGTTCCAGCCGCTCGTCCCCTATCCGGTCGAATGCACGGTGGAGCTGCTCAGGCCCTACGCCTACCGCGCGCCGATGGTCGAGCAGCCGCTCGATCGCGACTTCGACACGCATTCGGGCGAGCTGCTCCCGCCCTACCTCGCCTACGCCGCCGACGGCGACGTGCAGGGCGGGGTCGTCTACGCGCATTACGGCCGCGCCGAGGATTTCGACCGGCTGGAGGCGGCGGGCGTCGACGTGCGCGGGCGCATCGTGGTCGCGCGGTACGGCAAGACCTACCGCGGCGCGAAGGTGACCGAGGCGGCGCGCCGCGGCGCGATCGCCGCCGTG
This sequence comes from Planctomycetota bacterium, assembly GCA_035626575.1. GTDB lineage: Bacteria > Planctomycetota > CAIWVZ01 > DASPNK01. Next base: position 1,855 of record DASPNK010000376.1, read on the forward strand.
CTGTACTCGGATCCTCAGGACGACGGCTTCGCGCGCGGGCCCGAACATCCGGAGGGGCCGTGGCGGCCGAAGTCGGCGGTGCAGCGCGGGTCGGCTCTCGATCTCTCGCGGCGCCCCGGCGACCCGCTCACGCCCGACGCGCCCGCCGACGCGATGGCGCTCCGCCTCGCGCTCGAAGAGGCCGAGACGCTGCAGCCGATCCCCGCCGTCGCGCTCTCCTGGGGCGACGTCGAGCCGATCCTCAAGGCGCTCGACGGACTTCCCGCGCCGGAAGGCTGGCAGGGCGCGATGCCGTTCGCGTACCGCCTCGGCGGCGGCAAGGCCGCGGCGGCGCGCGTCGCGCTGCGCTCCGACTGGCGGCGGCGGCCGATCCGCAACGTCGTCGGCCTGCTGCGCGGCGCGGTGTGGCCCGAGGAGACGGTGATGATCGGCTGTCACCGCGACGCGTGGTGTCACGGCGCGGTGGATCCGGGCGGCGGGCAGGCGGCGATGCTCGAGGCGGCGCGGCTCCTCGGCGCGCTCGCGCGCGCGGGGCTCAGGCCGTCGCGGTCGGTCGCCTTCTGTTCGTGGGACGGCGAGGAGTTCGGCCTCCTCGGCTCGACCGAACACGTCGAGGGCGCGCGTGCGCGGCTGCTCGAGACGTGCGTGCTCTACCTCAACGCCGATGCGGCGGTGAGCGGCGACCGCTTCGGCGCGTCGGCGTCGCCCGAACTGCGGCCGCTGGTGCGGGCGACGCTGTCGGGCCTGGGCGCGGGCGAGGGCGGCGACCTCTGGCGCACGACGGCGCCGACCGGCGCCGTGCGTTTCGCGCTGCCCGGCGGCGGGAGCGACCACGTGCCGTTCGTCCACCAGATCGGCGCGCCGTGGGCGGAGTTCGGCAGCTCGGGTCCCTACGGCGTCTATCACTCGCTCTACGACACCTTCGGGTGGATGAAGCGCCACGGCGACCCCGACG
>DASPNK010000377.1:0-13575 GCA_035626575.1 Planctomycetota bacterium
CGGCGAAACTCGGAACCGGAGCGGCCGCCGGCGCGTTCGTCTTCGAACTGCCGGACGCGACCTTCGAGCCGCCGGACGCCTTCCACGCCTCCGCCTGCGTCCCGACCCGCGAAGAGCTGGAGGTCTTTCGATGAGCCCGAACCGTCGCCTGCGCGTCGTCGCGCCGCCTCTCGCCGCGCTGCTTTTCGCCTGCGCCGGGGATCCGCCGGCGGCGAACCCGCCGCCTCGGACCGACGGATCCGTCGCGCCGACGTCGAGGCAGGCCCCCGACGATCCTCCCGCCCCCGCGCCGCCGCGCGTCGGCCTCGGGTCGAGGACCGCGGCGGTGACGCCGCTTCTCTACGGGAGGCTCCGCGGCGTCGGCTTCGCCGGTCGTTCGCACATCGCCGACGACGAGGCGTTGCTCTTCGTCTACCGGACGCCCGACGAACGCGCGTTCTGGATGAAGGGATGCCTCGTCCCGATCGACGTGGCGTATCTCGCGGACGACGGGACGATCCTCGAGCGCCGCACGCTGCTTCCGCCGCCGCCCGGCGCCGCCGACGACGACGTGCCGCGGTTCCCGTCCTCGCGCCCCGTGCGGCTCGTGCTGGAGACGCGCGGCGGATTGCTCGAAGAGTCGGGCGCGGCCGCGGCGGGCCGGGTGGTCCTGCCGCCGGAGGTCGCCGGCTGGTTGGAGCGCGCGGACCGATGAAGGGCGATCGGACGCTGCTGATCGTGAGCGGCGCGACGCTGGTCGCCGCCGCGGCCGCGTTCTTCGCGACGGCGACGGGCCGCTTCGCGCCGCGACGCGCCGAGTCCGCCCCGGGCGAGGCGCTGTACCGCGAGGTCGTCCGCAGGGTCCTCGCCGACGCCGACGCGCCTCCCGACGAGGAGGCGCTGGCGTACGGCGCGGTGAAGGGGATCCTCGAAGCGCTCGACGACCCCCACGCGCGCCTGTACCTGCCCGCCGAATGGGAGTCCTTCCGCCGCGACCAGCGCGGCGAGGCGTCGGGAGTCGGTTTCGAGCTGGCGCCGATCCGGGATCACCTCGTCGTCGCCTGGACGACCCCGGACGGCCCCGCCGACCGCGCGGGCGTGCGCGCCGGAGAGCGGATCTTCGCGGTGGCGGGAAAGGCCGTCGAGCTTCCGTCCGGGCGCGCGGCGGCCGAGCGCGCGCTGCGCGGCCCGTCGGGGTCGCGCGTCGTCCTGAGCGTCGGCGCGCGGGACGGCGGCGGGCTGCGGGACGTCGCGGTCGAACGCGGACCGTACGACGCGGAGGCGGTCTACGGACGGATGACCGACGCGGCGGCGGGGGTCGGCGTCGTGAAGATCGGCGCCTTCCGCGAGGGGACCGCCGACGCTTTCCTGCGGCGCGTCGCGGCGCTGCAGGCGGCGGGGATGAAGCGGCTCGTCGTCGACCTGCGCTTCAACCGCGGCGGGTCGTTCGAGGCGGCGACGGCGGTCGCCGACGCCTGGCTCGACGACGGCGTCATCTGCCGCGTGCGCGGCCGCGCCGCGGCCGAAGAACACTCCGCGACGCCCGGCGGGCCGCTGCGCGGGTTCCCGACCGCGGTGCTCGTCGACGGCGCGACGGCGTCCGCCTCGGAGGTGCTGGCGGGCGCCCTCCAGGACCACCACGCCGCGCCCCTCGTCGGAGAACCGACGTACGGCAAAGGCGTGGTGCAGGAGGTGACGCCGTTCACGACGTGGGCGGGGGGCATGAAGCTCACCGTCGCCCGGTATTACACGCCGTCGGACCGCTGCGTCGACGCCGGCCCGCGGCGCGGCGCCGGGCCCCGACGGGGTGGGCTGCGACCGGACGTCGCGGTGCACGTCGACGCCGCGGAGCACGACCGCCTCCGTCGCGACGCGGAGCGCTTCCACTGGGCGGACTCGGTGCGCGACGAGGTGCGCCGCCTCGAGTCGGAGACCGAGTCGCGCCCGGGCCCGTTCGTCGACCGGCAGCACCGCGCCGCGGTCGACCTGCTTCTCGGCCGCGGAAGCGACGTTCCGGCGCGACGCTGACCGACGTCCGCCTCAGGAGGCGGACGTGACGGCCGGATCCCACGTGCGCGACTCCCGCTGCGTGCGGAAATGGACGAGCAGGATCAGCGCGATCTCCCCGAGCACGTAGCCCCACACCCAGAGCGGGATCTTCGCGAAGAAGTTCTTGTCGGCGTCGGTCGCCGCCGTGGCCGCGTAGGAGTGCAGCCCCGAAGAGAAGAAGTTCACGCCGTAGTACGAGACGAACAGCATGAACCCGCAGCAGAGGGCGCCCGTCGCGGTCCCGAAGTCGCGGAGCCAGCCCGCGTACCGGCCGTGGACGACGGCGGCGACCGCGAGCATGAGCGCGAAGGCGCCGACCTCCTTGGGGTCCCAGGCCCAGAAGCGCCCCCACGCCTGATCGGCCCACACGCCGCCGAGAATGGTGCCTGCGAAGACGAGGATGAGCGCCGGCGGGAGCACCCAGTACTGGATGCGCGACACTTCGCGCATGCGGGGATCCTGGGCGGGAAGGAAAAGGCGCATCACCAGCCAGACGTGGCCCATGATCGCCGACAGCGCGGTCATGGCGTACGAGGCCATGATCACCGGCACGTGGATGTGGATCCAGAAATTGTTGATGAGCACCGGCTGCAGGTTGCTGAGTCCGGGCTTCATGAAGTGCGGGTCGATCATCGCGCCCCACAGCCCGAGGAAGGCGAGGAACGCTCCCGACATCAGGAACCAGCGGCTGCGGAAGACGACCTCGAGGACGGCGCCGAACGCGAACGCGCAGGCGGCGACGAAGAGCATCGACTCGTAGAAGGTGCCGATGAGCGCGCGTCCGGAAAGCGTCGTGCGCTCGTAGAGGCCCCACACATGCAGGCCGAGGCCGTAGAGCCCCGGCAGGAACGCGGCGCCGAACAGGAACGGATGCCGCCAGACGGCGGCGAGCACGGCGAGGAAGAAGGCGCCGAAGTACCACCACGCCGCGCGCTCGAACGGGGCCGCGCGGTGCAGCGCGACCTCGCGGTCGAGCTTGTCCTGGGCCGGATACTCGGGCGCGCCGAATCCGCGGAGCGTTTCGCGCAGGCGGCGCGAGGCGTCGAGGAACCTGGGCGCCTCGACGGCGAGGAACGCGGCGCGCAGCTCCTTCAGCGCCTCGGACGCCGCGGCGCGGCCCGCCGCGGGGAACTCCGGCGGCGCCTCCGCGGCGCGGAACCAATGGAAGGTCTCCTTCAGGCGGGGCGGCTCGAACGACGGGAAGAGCGGCGGCCCGCCGCCGATCGGATCGCCGTCCGACAGGAACTCGTTCGCGAAATTCCGGAGGCGAGCGTCGAGATGCATGAGCTCGGTCTCGACCGGCGTCCAGGTTCCCTGTTGACGACCTCGCGCGTCGGCGACGCGCTTCGCCAGCTCGCGGTTGTCCCGAAGCTCGACGTAGGAAAGGCGCCGATCCCCCGCGCGTTTCGCCTCGACGCCGATCGCCTGCTGCGCGGCGTAGCCGCCGACGAGGATCTGCCGACGGTTCAGCGCCGCGTCGCGGTCGAACCACCATTCGAGGTAAGTGAGCATCGGGTCGCCGAGGCGCACCTCCCGCTCGCCGCCGCCGTCCGACGCCGGCGCGACCACCGTCGCCCGGAAGTCGCCGAGAATCTCGAGCACGAATTCGCGGGCGTAGGAGTCGAACGGCTTGTAGCGACCGTTCGAGAGGACGGGGACCCGGCGGATCTCCGAGAGATCGAGGGCCGCGCGGTCGCCCTGAGCGCGGCCCGCGGTCGCGCAGAGCGCCGCGCAGACGGAAAGAACGAGCGGGCGGATCATCGAGGCGCTCCGATCGGCGCGGGCGCGGCCGTCGCGCGGTAGAAGCGCGCGAAAAGCAGCACGACCGCGGCGGGAATGAGAACGACGGCGGTGAACCCGACGAGGAAGGCGGCGAAGCCCTCGGCGAGGCGGCCGGAGGAGACGACGACGCCGTACACCGTCGGGGCGGCGCCGATCGCGACGACGGGCGCGACCGCCTCCCACGCATGGCGCGCGGAAGAGGCGCCGCGCTTCTCCAGCACGGCGCGGCGCCGGGCCATGCTCTTCTTGAGGAAGAACACCACGATCAGCCCGAGCAGCACGACGCTGCACGCGGGGTAGATCAGGGCGAGCCCCGGATCGCGGTTGACCTGCAGAAACGTCTGCGCGTCGTTCGGCCCGAACCGCGCCTGATAGAGCCGCCAGCCGTCGAGGCGCAGCGGGTGGTTCATGTCGATCTTCACGTCGGTCGGCTTCGGGAACTTCGTCGGATGCGTCAGCTCGAGGTAGGACTCGAACGTCCGCGGCGTCGCCGACCCCGGGTAGAAGTCGCGGTGGAAGTCGTTGAGCTTGAGCCGGAATCCCAGCGGACGCTCCATCGCCTGCCACGAGAGCGCGAGGATGCGGTCGCCGACGCGGAAGCGGCGCGGATCGTCGTTCCGCACCAGCCAGACGTCGCCGAGACGTTCGCCGCCGTGCGAGACGGCGACGCGGGCGACCTCGTGTCCGGCGTCCTGCTTGTAGCCGACGAACTCGAAGCCGGTCTCCGACGTCGCGCGCCGGAAGACGCGCTTCGGCGTGAACGTCAGCCGCGGGAAGGGGAGCGGCAGCGGCTCCCCGGCGACGACCGGCCCGGCGGTCGTTTCGCCTTCGGGGCTCGCGTACACGAAGCGGAAGGCGCCGTCGACGACCGCGAAGAGGATCAGCGGCCCGTAGAGCGGCACGCGCGGCTTCCATTCGTAGGTCGCGAACACCGGAACGGCGCTCGCGGCGATCTCCTCGCGGGTTTCCGTCGCCGGGTTCTCGAACGCCCAGGCGCGGCGCACCGCCGCGGCGCCGGCGCGCTCGAGCCGGAACTGCACGCCGGGCAGATAGGGGACGCCGGGGCTCGCGTCGATCGGCGCCTCGAGCGGCGCCTGCGACGACAGCTGGTCGCCGAAGTGGGTGATTTCCACCTTGAGGTCGCCGAAGGTCGCCGCGGCCGACACGGCGTGCGCGGGCGAACGGCCTTCCGGCCGATCGGCGGGAGGCGCCGGCACCGGGACGGCGCCGATCTCCGCGCCGGCGGCGTCCCGCAGCACAAGCCGCCCGTGGTCGGCGGGCGCTTCCTTTCGGAGCATGGCCTCGTACATCGCCTCCGGCATGCGCCGGAGGTGGAGGTCGAACGAAACGGCGCCGAAGTCGAGGGGGCGCGTCGAGCGTTTGACCTCGTCGAGCGTCACGACGTCGGACGACCCGCCCGCGTCGACGGCGACTTCGACCGCGTAGCGCTCCGTCGGTCCGTCGTCGCTCCAGCGCTCGAACGGGAGCGCGGCGGGGTAGTAGGCGTCGACCGTCAGCTCGAGCGCGGACCCGTCGCCGAGGTCGACCGACGCCGCCTGTCCCGCGCCGTGTTTCCTCGGATCGCGGTCGAATTCGGCCATCACCTCGCCGAGGACGACCGGGCGTTCGCGACCGTCTTCGCGCCGCGGCGATTCGGTCACCACGAGCCGCGACCGCCGCGCGTCGGACATGGAAGCGCGCGCGTCGCCTTCGCGCAACGACAGCTCGCCCTCCACCGAGGAGAAGAAGCTCATCATCGTCCCGATGACCGCGAGCGTGAGGCCGGAGTGCACGGTGAGCCATCCGGCCTGCTCAAGTCGGAACGGCCATTTGCGGAACGTCGCGGCGAGCATCGAAAACCCGCCGAGGAACCACGTCGCCCCGAACCACGGAGTGCGATAGACGGTGAAATGAGCCGTCTTCGCGTTGTAGATGTTCTCGACGATCGCGCCGTACCAGGTGGCGACGGCGAGAAAGATCATCAACGTGATGCCGAGCCAGATGTTGCCGGCCCTGGCCGTGATGCGACCGAGCCCGAGCAGCAGCGGGTCGATCGGGCGGGGCGCAGGGAGCGGGGTCGCGCAGGCGACGATCGCGACCATCACTCCGATGAAGCCGGCCGCGATCACCGCGGCGCTGGCGCCCCACGTCCGATCGAGGTCGAGGGCCGCGCACAGCACGGCGACGACCGGCCCGAAGTGGCCGGCCACGAACCACCACGGCGAGCGGTTGCGGCGCTCGGCGGTGACGGACGCCGTCAACCCGAAGGCGAGCGCCGAGGCGACCGCGAGGCCGAGGAATCCGAGGCGTCCGGATCGGGCCCACGGCCCGTCGGCGTCGATCTGGGATGCGTAAGGGAGGTACAGAAAAGCGACGACGTCGACCGCGAGGAACGCCATGAACAGCGCGAAGCACGGATGCATCGCGCCTTTGGGCGCGGGTAGGAGACCGCCGGGACGGGGGCGGGACGGCGCGGCCGCGATCTCGGCGGCGGGCGCTGCGGGAGGGGGCGTCAGGGACGCGTTCAACGGTTCAGCTCCCGGTTCGACGGGGCGCGCGAACCCTCTCGCACGCGGACGTGAACCGGAAGACTCTACGTCGCCGCCCCGCGCCCCCGAAGGCCGCGCGCCCGCTCCGGAAGGCGCTCGAACCCCCCGGAGCCGCGCCGAAGCCGCGTCCATCGCGCCGCCGCGCGAGCCGAGCGGAATCAACCCGCGAGGCCCGTCATGTTCCGAAACGCGCCGCAGCCCGATCGCGGCGAAGCCGCGTTCATGGCGCCGCCGCTCCGCGAGCGGAGCGGAATCAGGAAGCCGCCGCGGCGCGAGCGCCGCGGAATCGATTCACCTCGACGCCTCAGAGGAGGCGGCTTTCGCCGCCTCCTCTGAGGCGTTGAACTTCTCGACCGTCCGGCTGATCTTCATCGAGCAGAACTTCGGGCCGCACATCGAGCAGAACTCCGCGGACTTGAAGTAGTCCTCGGGCAGCGTCTTGTCGTGCATCGCCCGCGCGGTGTCGGGGTCGAGGCTGAGCGCGAACTGCTTCTCCCAGTCGAACGCGTAACGAGCGCGGGAGAGCGCGTCGTCGCGGTCGCGGGCGCCGGGGCGTTTCCTCGCGACGTCGGCGGCGTGGGCCGCGATCTTGTAGGCGATGATCCCCTGATGCACGTCGTGCAGCTCGGGGAGGCCGAGGTGCTCCTTCGGCGTGACGTAGCAGAGCATCGCCGCGCCGGCCCATCCCGCCATGGCCGCGCCGATGGCGGACGTGATATGGTCGTACCCGGGGGCGACGTCGGTGACGAGCGGGCCGAGAACGTAGAAGGGCGCTTCGCTGCAGACCTTGATCTGCCGCTCGACGTTCATCGCGATCTGGTCCATCGGCACGTGGCCGGGGCCTTCGACCATCACCTGCACGTCGGCCTCCCAGGCGCGGCGCGTCAGCTCGCCCAGCACGTCCAGCTCGGCGAACTGCGCGGCGTCGGAGGCGTCGTGGAGGCATCCGGGTCGGAGCGAGTCGCCGAGCGACAGCGAGACGTCGTACCGGCGGCAGATTTCGAGGAGGCGGTCGAACTCCGTGTAGAACGGATTCTCCTTCCGGTGCGCGATCATCCATTGCGCCATGATCGACCCGCCGCGCGAGACGATGCCGGTGATGCGTCCCTTCACCAGCTCGAGGTGGCGCATCAGGATGCCGCAGTGGATCGTCATGTAGTCGACGCCCTGCTTCGCCTGGTGCTCCACCATCGCGAGCAGGACGTCGGCGTCGAGGTCTTCGGTGCGCCGCACCTGCTCGAGCGCCTGATAGATCGGCACCGTCCCGATGGGCACCGTCGACGCGCGCAGGATGGCCGAACGGATGCCGTCGATGTTGCCGCCCGTCGACAGGTCCATGACCGTGTCGGCGCCGAGCTTCATGCAGAGGCGGAGCTTCTCCAGCTCCTTGTCCACGTCGGAGACGACGGCGGAGTTGCCGATGTTCGCGTTGATTTTGCAGGTCGCCGCGATCCCGATGGCCATCGGCTCCAGTTCGGGATGGTTCACGTTGGCGGGAATGATCATCCGCCCGCGGGCCACCTCGTCGCGCACGGTTTCGGGGTCGAGGCGTTCGCGCCCTGCGACGTACGCCATTTCCTCGGTGACCGCGCCCCGGCGCGCGTACCCCATCTGCGTGACGCAGGCGTCCCCGCGACGCTTCTCGACCCAGGCTGAGCGCATGTCGACCCTCGCGCCCGCCCCGACGCACCGTACCGCCGCGCGGGCGGCAGACTGTACGGGCCGCGTTTTCCCGCCGCAAGCGAGACGCGCCGGGCGCGCCCGCCGCGCATGCGTCAGCGAGGCTTGCGGAAATCGGCCGACGTCAACTCGAGCGTCGCGACCTGGTCCGCTTCGATCTCCACCGTCCGCGACGCCGCGCCCAGCGTCTCGTGCCAGAAGGTGACGCCGTGCCGCCCCGGAGGCGCGAGATCGATCGCCGTGCGGCCGTCGCGCCCGGTGACGCCGACGTACGGATGGCGCGACGCGACGACGTAGCCCTTCATCCAATCGTGCAGCGGGCAGGTGACGACGAAGAGCCCCGGCGCGACGAGCTTCGGCGTTTCGACCGTCGCCCCCGGCGGGACCACCACGTTCGTCAGCATGGCGCCGACGACGTCGGACAGCGCGGCGGCGTGCCCCACGGGATCGGAGTTCTTCACACGGAGCGCGGCGTCGACGGGCGCGAAGAGCACGTGGGGCGCGAAGCGGCACTTCGCGTTGTCGATCGACGCGGGCGCGAGGGGCGGCCGACGGCCGCGTTCGACCTTGCGGAAGGCGACGGCCACGTCGGCCACGCCTTTCGTCGCCGGGTCGACGAGGAGCGACTCGTCGTAGAGGACCCCTTCGCCGAGGCAGCCGTCGCAGTACGCGGCGTCCTCCGGTGCGCGGCGGCGGAATCCCGGACTGAGGACGATCGGCCGCGACGCCGGCGCCTCGCCGTCGTAGCGCACGCGGACCGCGAGGGCGCCGGTCGCGCCGCGGTCGATCTGGACGTAGCCGGCGGGGCGCGACGCGGGCGCCTGCGCCGCGGCCGCCGCGCCGAGACCGGCGATGAGCGCGAGCGCGCGCACGAAGATGGTCATCGGGAGATCCAGATCCAGCCGAGGACGACGATGTTGAAAAAGAGCGCCGCGGGCACGCCGAAGCGGAACGAGGGCTTGCGCGTCTTGTGGCGCAGGAGCGTCATCGCCGCGAGCGCGCCCGGCGCGCCGCCGAGCCACGCGAGACCGTGCAGATTGCTCTCGGCGACGCGGCGTCCGGCGCCCGCCCGGCTCTTGTCGACGGCGAACAGGACGAAGGCCAGCGCCGAGAAGGCGGCGACATGGAGGAAGGCGACGGTGAGCATCGCGTAGCCCGCGACGAGCAGCAGGGCGACCTCGACGGTGAACGCCGCCGCCGCGAGCCAGCAGGCGAACAGGAACCGGTCGAGGCCGAACCGCGAGCGGCGCGGAGGAGCGAGGGTCGTCACGGAGGCGTTCTGGCGCGACACGGCGTCGCCCTCAAGGAACCGGCAACGGAACCCGCCAGGCGACGCCGTCGGCGCTCTCGCCGACCAGCTCGGGGCGCGCGGTCGCGTCGCAGACCGCCTCGAGGACGGCGCCTTCCGCGGGATTCCGCACTTCGGCGCGGACGCCGCCCTCGGCTTCGAGGGCCGCGCGGACGACCGCGACGCCCCGGCCGTCGACGACCGGCGCGTCCGCCGAAATCCGCAGGCGGCCGCCGTCGCGATAGGCGAGGGAGCGGACCTTCGGCGCGGCGGCGGGTCGGTCGCTCGCCGCACCCGGTCCCGCGGCCGCAGGCGCGGCGGTCGGCGCCGCGTCGCCGCAGCCGGCCAGCGTCGCCAGCGCCGCGACGATCCAGGTGCGAAGCCGAGGCATGGCGCGAGTCTACCGACCCGCCGGCAAGCGGCGCGGCTGCGCGCGCCGGCGGCGAACCTGTGAAACGAAAACGCCGGGCGGCCCGCAGGGCCCCCGGCGTCGCAGGCGCGTCGGCGTGAACGCCGGCGCGGGGCGTCACATGGTGAAGCCGGAGCGCGCCAGCTTGGTCGCCTCTTCGACCTCCTTCGCGCGCGTCTTCGACCACGGAACGACTTCGATCCAGGAGATGATGTGGCCGCGCTTGGCGAACGCCATGCGCGTGAAGACGTGCTTGCGGCCGTTCTTCTCGAACGACGCGACCCAGGAGGCCGTCACGCAACGCTCGCCGTTGAGGTCTCCTTTCTTCTCGATCGAGTAGTTCTCGATGTCATGCAGGTCTTCGACGAAGACCTTGGTGACGCTGTCCTGATCTTTCTTCCATTGGTCCCAGATGGTCGACTGGTCGGCTTTGTAGCCCTCTTTGATTTTCTGGAGATTCAGCAGGAACTGGCACTTCTGGGTGTCGCCTTTGACGTCGACGTCCGTGTAGAACCGCGCGACGGTGCCTTCTTCCTTCAGCTCGCCGCGCTTCGCTTCCGCGCGGTCCAGCCACTCGAACTCTTCCGGCAGCTTGTACTGACCCTTGATGCCCTTGAACTCGCGGACGTCGGGAACGGACGTCTCCGTCGTCTCGCTGAACTTGAAGGCCTTGCGCGCGGCGTCGAACGCTCCGGACGCCTGCCCGGAGATCGCCTTCGGGTTCTGCTCCGTCCAGGTGAAGCACCCGTCGCCGCGGCGGAAGACGAAGACGCGCTCTTCGAACAGCGTCGCGTCCTGACCTTCGCCGCGGACGCGGACGAAGGAGCACGCCGTCGCCTTGAGCGGCTTGCCGGAGCCGATGGGCTTTTTCTTCTCGATCTTGAGGTCCTTAAGAGACCCCTGGGACTCGTCGACCTTCTTGCGGATGTCCTTGACCTGCTCGTCGGCGAACTTGTCGGTCTCGTAGACCAGCTCGCCCGTCATTTCGTGCTCGACCTCTTTGACCGTCACCGTCTGCTTGATGCGGATGACGTTCGCGTCGGTCGCCCACGACCAACCCGCCGGGAGTTTGAAGGTGACGCCCTTGTCCGGGAGGGAGCGGACGGTCGGGTCCGAGTCCTGTGCCAGGGAGGCCGCCGCAAGCAGGAGCGCCAGGAGTGCCGATCGGTGCATAGTCGAGGTTCCTCGGGGCGCGCATCGTAGCGCAACCGACGGGCCGTTAGCATTCCGCCCCCGTCGGCCGCCCGCCGACGCGCCGGGAGAAAAGACGTCGATGCCCCCAGCTTCGCCCCGTCGCCCACCGTCCGTGCCCGCCGGGAGCGCGCTTTGAAGGTCGCCGTCGTCGGCGGGGGGATCACCGGCGTGTCCGCCGCCCGGTTCCTCCTCGACCGGGGGCACGCCCCGACGGTCTTCGAAGCGACCGCCCGCATCGGCGGGCTTTGCGGAAGCGACGTCGTCGACGGATTCGTCGTCGACCACGCGGGAGGGCACATCCTCTACAGCGTCGACAAGGAGGTTCTCGACTTCCTCCTCGGCGCGCTCGGGCCGGACGGGGCGGTCCGGAGCGAGCGGCGCACCCGGATCTTCCACCGGGGACGCTACGTGTCCTATCCGTTCGAAAACGGCCTCGGCGACCTCGCGCCCGCAGACAACTTCGAGTGCCTCAAGGGGTACGTGGAGGCGGCCTTCGCCCGGCGCGCGGGCGCGCCGGAGCCGGCCGATTTCCACGCCTGGTGCCTGTGGCGCTTCGGCGAGGGCATCTGCCGGCAGTTCATGCACCCTTACAACGAGAAGATCTGGAACGTCGACCTGCGACGGCTCGGCGTCGCCTGGGTGCGCGGACGCGTCCCGGACGCGCCCATCGACGACGTCCTGCGCGCGGCGGTCGGCCTCAAGACCACCGGCTACGCCCATCAGGCGATCTTCTGGTACCCCAAGCAGGGCGGATTCGAAGCGATCGTGCACGCGGTGGCGCGCACGCTGCCCGAAGGCGTGATCCGGCTGTCGACGCCGGTGCGAAGGGTCGAGCGCGCCGGCGGCCGCTGGTCGGTGGACGGCGAGTCCTTCGATCACGTCCTGTCCACGGCGCCTCTTACGCTGCTGCCGGCCTTCGCGCCGGAGATGCCCGCGTCGGTGCGCGCGGCGTGCGAAGGCCTGACGTACACCTCGCTGCTCACCGTCTTCGTGGCGCTGAAGCACGACCGGTTGCCGGATTATTCGTGGGTGTACTTCCCGCACCCCGAGAACGGCCCGCAGAACCGCATCACCTACCTGTCGAACTACGCGCCGGCGAACGCGCCGCCCGGCTGCGGCTCGGTGATGGCCGAAGTCACGTACCTCGGACCGCGTCCCGATCCGGACCGCACGGCGAAGGAGGTCGTCGAAGGCCTTGTGCGCTGCGGCGTGTTCGCCGCCGACGACGTCCTCTTCACCCGCACCTACGACAACCGCTTCGCGTACGTCCTCTACGAGCACGGCCTCGAGGAACGGGTCGCGACGGTGCGCGCGTGGGCGCAGTCGATCGGTCTCGGCCTCGCCGGGCGGTTCGGCAACTACAACTACTACAACTCCGATCGCTGCGTCCGCGCGGCCCTCGACGCCGCCGAAGCGCTCGGACGCGCCTGACGCCGCCGCCGCCCCGCGGTAAAACCGCGTCGGCGGAACGGAACCATGGGAAAAGCGATCGTGACCGCGGCGCGCCTCGGGGCCGTCGCGTTGTGCTGCGTCGCGGCGGGATGCGAGTCCGTCCGCGACGCGGTGGGGTTGGAGAAGGCGCCCGAAGGTCCCGCGGAGCTCCGCGCCACATGGGCCGTGGCGAACACGCTGCGCAGCGAAAGCGCCGTGGAGCGCACGGTCAGGGAGGCCGAGGTCTCGCTCCAGCTCAACGCGCTGTTCGTGCAGGTCCGCTCCCGCGGCGACGCGTGGTACGCCGGAGGGCTCGAGCCCCGTCCCGCCGCGCTCGCGGGAACCGACTTCGACCCGCTCGACGAAGCGATCGACGAAGGCGGCGACGACGTCGCGGTCCACGCCTGGATCAACGCCTGCCTCGTGGCGGACGCTTCCGACCTCCCGCGCGACCCGCGGCACGTCGTCCTCGCCCATCCCGAGTGGCTTTCGGTGCCCGAGCCGCTGGCGCGCGACCTCTGGAACCTGCCGCCGCGCGACCCCGCGTACGTCGAGCGCCTCGCGCGCTACGTGACGGAGCGCCGCACCCAGGTCGAGGGGCTCTTCGCCGATCCTGCGGCGCCGGAGTACCGCGCCCACGTCGTCCGCGTGGTCGAGGATCTGTGCCGCCGCTACGAGATCGCGGGCGTCCACCTCGACTACATCAGGTACCCGGGCCCCGAGTGGGGCTGTTCGCGCGCGGCGCTCGACCAATTCCGCGTGGAGGTCGACCGCGAGCTCTCCCTCGCCGATCGGCGCGACATGGCCGCCCGCGCCGCGAAGGACCCGCTCTCGTACGCGCGCCGTTACGCCCGCCGCTTCGACGAATTCCGCCGCCGCGCCGTCTCTCAATTCGTGGCCGAGATCGCGTCCGCCGCGCGCGCCGCGCGCCCCGGGATCTGGATCACCGCGGCGACGTTCCCGGACCTCGCCGCGGCGCGCGACCAGAAGTTCCAGGAGTGGCCGGTGTGGCTCCAGCGCGGCGACCTCGACGCGGCGTGCCCGATGATCTACGCGACGCGCGCCGAGTTGTTCACGCGCCAGTTGCGCGACGCGATCGCCGTCCGCGGACGCGGTCAGATCTGGGCGGGCGTCGGCGCGTGGCAGCTCGAAGCGTCGGAGACGGCGCGGCGCGTCGAAGAGGCGCGGGCCGCGGGCGCGACCGGCGTCGTGCT
>DASPNK010000378.1:0-6276 GCA_035626575.1 Planctomycetota bacterium
AGAAGATCCCGCTGAAGGAAGTTCAGATCTCGGGCAACCTCTACGACCTGCTGCGCCGCGTTTCGGCGATCTCCGCGGAGACGCGGACCATCGACGGCTCGACGACGGCCCCGGCGCTGAGGTTCGAAGACGTCGACGTCACGGCGGGATGAGACTGTGACCGCGCGCGTTTGACCGCGCCGGCCGCGCCCTGTACAGTTCCCCGCGTCGCCGCGCGCTCTCGCGCGCCCGGCGACCCCCGACGTCGCCTCCATGTCGTTCCGCGATCGTCTTCGCCTTTTCTGGCGGCGCTTCGGCGCGGGCCCCCTGGCGCGGCGCCGCGCCCAGTGGCTCCTGTGGTGCGGGCGTCCCGACGACGCGGGCCGGGTCCTCGCGCGGGCCGCGGCCGCCGCGCCCTCGTCCTTCTCGGCGCAACATGCGTTCGGGCGCGTGCTGCTCGCGCTCGGGCGCGACGCCGAGGCGCGCGAGGCCTTCCGCCGCTGCTACCGACTGTCGAGCGCGCGGTTCCTGCGCCTCGATCTGCCCGCCGGGTTCCGCGAGGTGACCGCGATGGAATGCGAGCTGGCGCCCGTCGGCGTCGCCGTTCCGGGGCGCGCACCCGCGACCGGAGACGCGGTCGGCGCGTGCTTCGCCGCGCCGCCCGACGACCCGCCGCCGCCGCGCTCCGATTTCGCCAGCGGCGCGGAAGCCCGACGCTTTCAGGGCTTGGAGCCGCTTGCTATCACCGCGGCCAAGGACGTCGACTGGGACGACCTGCTCGACCGGCTCGCCCGACCGCCCCGTTCCGGCGGCGCGCGGGGCGCCTGAAACGGCGCCGGGCCGCGTCGGGGACTTCCGAGGTCCGCCGCGCCGGCGGCCGTCCGACGGCCCGCAATCCCATGAAGCAAACGCCCTTCTTCGCGCTTCACCAACGGCACGGCGCGCAACTGGTCGACTTCGCCGGCTACGCCATGCCGGTCCGCTACCAGGACATCGTGACCGAACATCACGCGGTGCGGAAAGCCGCCGGCATGTTCGACCTCTGCCACATGGGGCGCATCCGCTTCCGCGGCCGCGACGCGACGACGCTCGCGCAGCGGGTGCAGACGCAGAACGTCGCGAAGCAGCCCGTCGGGCGCACGCGCTACGCGCTGCTCTGCCTCGAAGACGGGAACATCCTCGACGACATCCTCATCTCGCGCGAAACCGACGGGTGGCTGCTCGTCGTCAACGCGTCGAACCGCGAGGCCGACCTCGCGTTCTTCCGCCGTCACGCCGAAGGGCTCGACGTGCAGATCGTCGACGACACCGACCGCGTGGCGATGCTCGCGGTGCAGGGGCCGAAGGCCGTCGACATCGTGTCCGACTTCGGCCTGCCCGGCTGCCGCGACGTGGGCTACTACAAGTTCGCGACGCTGCCGCATCCCGGCGGCGACGTCCTCGTGTCGCGCACCGGCTACACCGGCGAAGACGGCTTCGAGCTTTTCCTCGAGGCGCCGCGCGCCGCCGCGACGTGGGACGCCGTGCTCGAGGTCGGACGGTCGCGCGGGCTGATCCCCTGCGGCCTCGGCTGCCGCGACACGCTGCGGCTCGAAGCGGGAATGCCGCTCTACGGCCACGAGATCGACCTGAACACCAACCCCTTCGAGGCGCGGCTCGACTTCGGAGTCTCGCTGGAGAACCCTTCGATCGCGCAGGCCGCGCTGATCTCCATCAGGACGCGCGGCGTGAAGCGCACGCTCGTCGGCCTCCTGCCCGAAGGCAAGCGCATCCCCCGCCAGGGGTGCCCGGTGCTCAGCGGCGAAAAGCAGGTGGGGACGGTGTGCTCGGGCACGCTGTCGCCGACCCTCGGCCGCAACATCGCGACCGCCATGATCGACGCGGCGTACTCCTCGAGGGACGACCTCGTCGTCGACATCCGCGGGCACCGCGCGCCCGCCCCGCGCACGTCGCTTCCCTTCTACGTCCGTCCGGACAGGAGCTGATCGGCCCATGCCGCGTCCCCAGAACCTCCGCTACCTCAAGTCCCATGAGTGGTGCCGCGTCGAAGGGCCGTTCGCGTACATCGGCATCACCGACTACGCGGTCTCCCACCTTTCCGACCTCGTCTTCCTCGACCTGCCCGAGGTCAACACCGACGTCCAGCAGAACGAGCCGTTCGGCGAGATCGAATCGGTGAAGGCGGTGAGCGACCTCTACGCGCCCGTGACCGGCGCCGTGGTCGAACGCAACGAGAAGCTCATGCAGGAGCTCGACCTCCTGGCGAAGGATCCCTACGGCCAGGGATGGATGCTCAAGGTGCGCATGGAGAAGCCGGCCGAGGTCAACAACCTCCTCGACGACGCGGCGTACCAGAAGGTCGTCGACGCCGACAGCCATTGATCGCCCGCGGCGCCCGGCGTCGCCCGGCGCGCCCCGGCGCAGGATGAATTGACATGCGGTACAGCGGCGGAACGGAACGCGAACGGCGCGAGATGCTCGCCGCCGTCGGCGCGCCCGACATGGAGGCGCTGCTCGCCTCGATCCCGGCGGAGGCGCGCATGCGCCGGCCGCTGGCGGTCGAAGGGCCGTGGAGCGAGCAGGACCTGCTCGCGCGCCTCGAGGCGAAGAAGGCGACGCCCCCGCGCGTCGCGCTGGTCGGCGCCGGGCTCTACCGGCACTACGTGCCGTCGCCGGTCGACGCGCTCTGCGCTCGCAGCGAATGGGTGACGAGCTACACCCCGTACCAGCCGGAGCTCGCCCAGGGCACACTGACGATGTACTACGAGTTCCAGACGTACGTCGCGCAGCTCACCGGGCAGCAGATCGCGAACGCCGGCATGTACGACGGCTCGACGTCGTGCGTCGAAGCCGTGCTGATGGGGCTGCGCCTCGCGCCGAAGGCGAAGGTCGTCTACGCGAGCGCGGCGCTCCACCCCGAGTATCTCGACGTGCTGCGCACCTACCTCCGCTTCCAGGAGGTCGAGCTGCGCACCCTTCCCGTCGACGCCGCCACGGGACGCACCGTGATCGGGTTGACCGAGGCGGAGCAGAAGGCGGCGGGCGCGATCGTCCTCCAGTCGCCCAACTACTTCGGCGTGATCGAGGACGCCGCGGGGCTCTCGCCGGAGGCGTTCAGCGTCGGCGTCTGCACCGAGGCGCTGTCGATGGCGCTCCTCGAGCCGCCGCCGGTGCGCGTCGCGGTCGGCGATATGCAGAGCTTCGGCATCCCGATCCAGCTCGGCGGTCCGACCGCGGGGTTCTTCGCCACGCGCTCGGAATACGTCCGCCAGATGCCCGGCCGCCTCGTCGGCCGCACGGTGGACGCCGACGGGCGCGACGCCTTCTGCATCACGCTGGCGACGCGCGAGCAGTTCATCCGCCGCGAGAAGGCCACCAGCAACATCTGCACGTCTTCGGGGCTGATGTGCCTCCGATCGGTCGTCTACCTCTCGCTCATGGGGCGGCGCGGCGTCGAAGACGTCGCGATGAAGAACGCGAAGGCGGCGCGCTGGTTCGCGGACGGTCTCCGCAACCTCGGCCTCCCGACCGTCCACTCCGGGCCGTTCTTCAACGAGTTCGTCGTCGACTGCTCGGCGAAGCCGGCCCTCTACGAGAAGCTCCTGCAGCGCGACGTGGTGTTCGGCGTGCCGCTCGCGCGCCGCTTCCCGGAGCGCCGCGACCAGTATCTGGTGAACGTCACCGAGGTCCATTACCCGGATCTCGAGGCCCTGCTCGACGAGGTGAAGTCCGTTGCGCACGATCTCTGAGCCGCCGATCTTCGAGTTGGCCGACGACGAACACCCGGGATTCCCCGCGGTCGGGCCGAACCGGGTCGTCGACGCCGTCGAGGCGGACCTGCCTCTGCGCCGCGACCGCTGCGGCGGCTTCTCTCAGGTCGACGAGATCGACGTCGTCCGGCACTACACGCGGCTGTCGAACCTCAACTTCGACATCAACCGCGGCATGTACCCGCTGGGCAGCTGCACGATGAAGCACAACCCGCTGCTCAACGAGAAGGTGGCGGCGGACCCCCACTTCGCGCATTGCCACCCGACGTGGCCCGCGAAGTATCTGAAGGCGCATCGCGAGGTCATGGCCGAGCTGGCCCGCGACCTCGCGGAAGTCTCCGGCTTCGACGAGGTGTGCCTGCAGCCGGCGGCCGGCGCGCACGGCGAGTTGACGGCGATCTTCATGATCAAGGCGTACTTCGACGCCCGGGGCGAAGGCGCGACGCGGAAAACGGTGCTCATCCCCGACACGGCCCACGGCACGAATCCGGCGTCGGCGGCGATGGCGGGATTCGTCTGCAAGCAGATCGCCAGCGGCCCCGAAGGGATGCTGCGCCTCGAAGACGTGCTGCCGCACCTCGACGGCACGGTCGCCGCGATCATGGTGACCAACCCCAACACGCTCGGCGTGTACGAGCGCGACTTCACGCGCATCGCCGACGCGGTGCACCGCGCCGGCGGGCTCGTCTACATGGACGGCGCCAACTTCAACGCCGTCATGGGCGTCTTCCAGGCGGGCCGCATCGGCGCCGACGTCATGCACTTCAACCTGCATAAGACGTTCACGACCCCGCACGGCGGCGGCGGCCCCGGCTCGGGGCCGATCGGCTACGTGAAGGCGCTCGCGCCCTTCGCCCCCGGCAGCGGCGCGCCGGAGTCGATCGGGCCGGTGAAGGCCTACTTCGGGCAATGGGGCATGTTCATCCGCGCCTGGTGTTACATCCGCGCGCTCGGCGGCGTCGGACTCCGCGAAGCGAGCGAGCAGGCGATCCTCAACGCCAACTACCTCCGCAAGCACCTCGAGCCGTCGCTCAACATGCCGTGCCGCACGGCCACTCTGCACGAAGCGGTGTTCAACGACCGCAACGTCCCGAACGGCGTCACCACCGGCGACCTCGCGAAGCGGCTCATCGACTACGGCTTCCATCCGCCGACGGTGTACTTCCCGATCATGGTGCGCGGCGCGCTGATGATCGAGCCGACCGAGACCGAGCCGCGCCGCGAGCTCGACCGGTTCATCGCCGCCGTGAAGTGCGTGCTGGACGAGGCGGCCCGCGAGCCGGAGATGGTGAAGGCCGCTCCGCACACCACACCGGTGCGCCGCGTGGACGACGTCCGCGCCGCCCGCCGCCTCGACCTCCGCTGGACGCCGGCGACCGACGCCCGCTCCTCCTGAATGCGTGGCGTCGCGCGCCCGCCGCGCGACGCCACGCCCTCCCTGCCGCCCGACGAACGCCCCGACGGGGAGCCTCGATGAACGACGCGCTCGACGCCGAAGTGATCGAAATCCTGAGGGCGACGAAGAACAAGATCGAAGCCGTCAAGCGCATCCGCGAGCGGACCGGCTGCGGCCTGCGCGAAGCGAAGGACCGCGCCGACCGCCTCTGGATCGAGGCGGGCTTCCCGCCGCCCGCGGTGTCGGACCGGAGCCTGCTCCTGATCCTCTTCCTCGCGGCGGTCGTCGGCGCGCTCTACGCGGCGTGGCGCGCACGCTCGTAATCCCGCCGCCGCGCCACGCCCCGGCGCGGCTGATCCCGTTCGCCGCGGCGACGCCCGCTCGCAACATGGCGCTCGACGCGGCGCTCCTCGCGCTGGCCGACCGCTCGACGCTCCGTCTCTACGCCTGGGCGCCGCACGGAGTGAGCCTCGGCCGCTTCCAGGGGCCCGCGGAGGCCGCCGCTCTCGCCGGCGCCGGCCTTCCGATGGTGCGGCGCATGACCGGCGGCGGCGCCATCGTGCACGCGCACGAAGTCACCTACTCCGTCCTCGTCGCCGACGACCATCCCGCGCTTCGCGGCGTCGACGTCAAGCGGAGCTACGCCGTCCTCCACGGCCCCGTGCGCGTCGCCCTCGCCGCGTTCGGCGTGGACGTCGACGTCCGCGACGCGCGCGTTCCGACGGCCGCCGACCGCGACCTCCTCTGCTTCGCCCGCGCGACCGAGCTCGACCTCGTCGCCGCGGGCCGCAAGATCACGGGGTCCGCGCAACGCCGCACGCCGGGGCGCGTGCTGCAGCACGGATCGATCCTTCTGCGGAGCCATCCGTTGCAGCCGGGAACGGCGTCGATCGAAGACGTCGTCGGCGTCGCGCCGGCGCCGGAGGCGTTCGCCGACGCTCTCGCGCAGGCCTTCGAGTCGCTCCTCGGTCCGCTCGAACGGGGCGCGGCGACGGCCGCCGAATCGGCGTACGCCGACGGCGCCGAAGCGGAGGCGGTCGTCCGTTGATGCGAACCGCCGCGCGCCGGGTTGATAGAACCGGCGCATGGCATTGACGGCGTCGGAGCGCGCGCTGGCGGCGTTGCTCGTCG
>DASPNK010000379.1:0-2164 GCA_035626575.1 Planctomycetota bacterium
GCGCCGGGCCCGCCGCGGGCGGAACGGCCGTCACTCTCGTCGGCGTCGGATTCCTGCCGGGCGCGGCCGTGTCGTTCGGCGGCGTCGCGGCGACGGGCGTCGTCGTCGCGCCGACGACCATCTCCTGTACCGCGCCCGCCCATGCGGCGAGCGCCGTCGTCGTGTCGGTCGTGAATCCCGACGGCCAGACGGCGACCGCTCCGGGCGTCTTCACCTACGTCCCGAACCTCGTGCTCTCCGCCGCATCGCCGACGAGCGGCCCGCCGGGGACCGTCGTGACGCTGACCGGCTCAGGGTTCGAGCCGTCGATGTCGCTGTCGGTGGGCGGCGTTCCGACTGCGGCGATCACGGTGACTGCGACCACGGCCACGTTCGCGGTTCCGGCGCCCGTCGCGTGCGACGGCGTGGTCGCGGTGACGACGAGTTTCGGCCAGGCGGCGTTCCTCCCGTTCAACGCGTCGCCGACGATCACCGGATCGATTTTCGCCACGGGCGCCGCCGCCGGCGGCCTTCCGCTCCTCTTGAGCGGGACGAACTTTCAGCCGGGACTGACGGTGACGATCGGGGGCGCGGCCGCGACGATCGTGAATCAAACTCCCACTTCGCTCTTCGTCACGACGCCGCCGGGCGCCCCCGGCCCGGCCGCCGTCGTCGTCACGGCGCCGTCGACGTGTTCGGCGACGACGACCTACACCTATCTCTGACGGACGCCTGACGTCGAAAGCCGCCGCGCCTCCGCGACGGCGGCGCCCGGCCGGCCTCCTGGCTCCCGCGGAGCAGGAGCAGGAGACGCTCGGCCGCGTGCAGCGACGCGGGCGCAGACGCACCGGCCGAACGAGCCGGCAGGCGGCGGCGAGCTGCACCGCGGCGACGGCGAAGTCGACGCACCGGTCGGCCCGCTTGAGCGTTTCACGAGCCCCGCGGTCGACCGCGGGCGGCCGCCGCGTCACGGCCTCAGCTCATTCGTAGACGTACGTCGCGGTCGCCGTGCAACCGTAGGACGTCGTGATCGCGATCGTCGCGGGTCCGACCGCGCCGGGCGGCGTCAGAAGGAACAGGACCGACGGCGACGCCGACACCACCGTCGTCGGCGCGCCGCCGATCGTCGCCGACGTCACGAGATTCAGGTGCGTCCCGACGAGCGCCGCCGCCATTCCGCCTTGCGTCGGACCGTGATCGCCCAGCACGGAGGTGATTGTCGGCGGCGGGTTGGCCGCGATCGAAGCGGTCTGCAGATCCGGCGAGTGCACCGTGACGAGGCCCTGGCAGAGGTCGCCGGACGGTTGCTCGTAAACGAGGACGCCGGAGGCGACGGACACCACGTTCGCGGCCGATCCTCCCACCGTGACCGACGCGCCCGGTTGGAACCCGGCGCCCGTCAACGTCACCGCCTGACCCGGCGCGGCGGTCGTCGGAACGATCGACGCGACCGCGAGCGGCAGCACGTAGGTGAACGCGGCGGGCGCGACGGTCGACGTCGCGTCGGGGTTGACGACCTGCACGTCGGCCGGACCGAGGGCGCCCGCCGGCGCGAAACAAGTGATGGTGTTCGGCGCGACGATCTCCCCCGTCGCCCCGACGCCGTCGAAGACGACCTGCGCGCCGGGCGCGAAGTTGCCGCCGGCCAACGTCACGAAGGCGCCGCCGCCCGGGAATCCCGTGTTCGGCGTCACTGAAACGCGGCGCGACGCCGTCCGCCGACGTGCGGCCGACGGCGTCGAGCGCGGCGACGCGCGACGCGAGACGGCTTTCGCCCGCGGACGGATCCGCTGCATCCGCGTCGAGGTCCGCGGGGCCGACGCGCGCGCCGCGCCCGCGGATCTCGATTAAGCTCGACCGCGCCCCGAACGCGGGGCGGGAGTCGAGTCATGAAGACGGGCATCGCAGTGATCGGCGTCGTCGGCCTGGTCGGCGCGGCGGCGGTCGGGCAGCAGGCCGGCGCGTCGTCGAATTCCGAGTTCGCAGCGCCCGTGCGCCTCGTCGCGGCCGGCGAAACGATCGATATCGGCAAGCTGTCGAAGTACGCGCACGCCGGGCCTGCGCTCGCCGACGTGGACGGCGACGGCGATCGCGATCTGGTCGTCGGGGACTTCCCCGGCGCGTTCTGGCTCTTCGAGAACGGGGGCGACGATGCGAAGCCTGTCTACAAGGCCGCGCAGCCGTT
>DASPNK010000380.1:0-3486 GCA_035626575.1 Planctomycetota bacterium
ACCGCGAAGTCTCCGCGTTCCGTCATGGGGTCCTCGCCGCGCCGGCGTCGACGCCGGGCTTGAGTCTGGCGATGAGCGCGCGCGCGACGGCGGGCGGGACGAAGCGCTCGACGTCGCCGCCCACCTGCACGATCTCCTTGATGAGCCGGCTCGAGATGTACGACCACCGCTCGCCCGGCATCACGAACACCGTTTCCAGCTCCGGCGCGAACGAGCGGTTGGTCAGCGCCATCTGGAACTCGGCTTCGAAGTCCGAGACCGTGCGCAGCCCGCGCAGGATGATCTTGAGCCCGTTCCGCCGCGCGAAGTCGACGACGAGGCCGGGGAACACGTCGACCCGCACGTTGGGCAGGTCGACCGTCTCGCGCGCCACCATCTCGCGCCGTTCTTCCGCGTCGAACGTCGGCCGCTTCTCGGCGTTGACGCCGATGGCGACGACCAGCTCGTCGAACAGCGCCGCGCCGCGCCGCACGAGATCGAGGTGGCCGTAGGTGACGGGGTCGAAGCTCCCCGGATAAACGGCGCGCCGCTCCATGGCGTCGGATCATAGCCGCGGCCGCGCGTGGCGCGCCCGGACGCCGCCGCTACCATCCCCGCCATGCGGTTCTACGTCACGACGGCGATCGACTACGTCAACAGCCGTCCGCACCTCGGCGCCGCCTACGAGAAGGTCACCACCGACGTGCTGGCGCGCTACCACCGCGCCGTCGGCCGCGACGTGCTCTTCCTCATGGGCAACGACGAGCACGGCCAGAAGATCGAAAAGGCGGCCCGCGACCAGGGCCTCGAGCCCCTCGCCTGGTGCGACCGCATGGAGCGCGTGTTCCGCGAAGCGTGGGACGCGCTCGGCTGCTCCTACGACGTCTTCATCCGCACCACCGAAGCGCGCCACCGGCGCGCCGTGCAGGAATTCCTCGTCCGCCTCAAGGCGAACGACGATCTGTACCGGTCGACCTACCGAGGCTGGTATTGCGTCGGGTGCGAAGCCTTCAAGAAGGAGGACGAGCTGGTCGACGGCCGTTGCGCCGAACATCCCGCGCGCGAGCCGAGCTGGCTCGAAGAAGAAAACTGGTACTTCCGGCTCACGAAGTACCGCGAACCGCTTCTCCGTCATTACGCCGAGAACCCCGGATTCGTCCGACCCGAGTTCCGGAAGAACGAGTTGCTGGCCCTCCTCGAGTCCGGCCTTCAGGACATTTCCGTGTCGCGTGCGGGCGCGACGTGGGGCGTCTCGTTCCCCTTCGACGAAGCGTCGAAGGTGTACGTCTGGTTCGACGCGCTGATCAATTACGCGACCGGCGCCGGGTTCCCGGACGACGCCGCGTCGTTCGCGAAGTGGTGGCCCGCCGACGTGCACGTCGTCGGCAAGGACATCACGCGGTTCCACTGCATCGTGTGGCCGGCCATGCTGATGGCGGCCGGCCTTCCGCTGCCGAAGGTCGTCTTCGGCCACGGCTACGTCAACCTGCCCGGCGGACGCATGAGCAAGAGCGCGGGCGGCTTCGTGGAGCCGACGGAGCTCGCACGCCGTTACGGCGCCGACGCGCTTCGCTATTACCTCTGCCGCGAAGCGGCGTGGGGCCAGGACCTCGAGTTCTCCGAAGACCGCCTCCGCATCCGGATCAATTCCGACCTCGCCAACGGCTTCGGCAACCTCCTCAGCCGCGTCGCCGCGATGGCGCACAAGTACCAGGGCGGCGCGGTGCGCGCCGACGTCGCGGCGTCGCCGCTGGTCCGAGACGCCCGCGCGGCGATCGCGCGCGTGCGCGACGCCTTCGAGCGCTTCGATCTGCAGGGCGCCGCCGCGATCGCCGTGGGGCTCGCCGAAGCGGGGAACGCCTACGTCGACGCCCGGGCGCCGTGGGCGCTCGCCAAGGACCCCGCCAGGGCGGCCGAACTCGATCTCGTCCTCTCCGAGCTCGCGCACCTCCTCCTCGTCGCCTCCGGCCTCCTCCTGCCGTTCATGCCCGTGCAGGCCGCCGAGGCGACGCGCCGGCTCTCCGGCGTCGCGCCCGACCCGCGCTCGCACCTGATCTCGCTCGAGCGGGCGACCATTCCCCCGGATCGACCGCTGGAGCAAGGCCCGCCCCTCTTCCCGCGCATCGAGGCGCCGCGTCCGGAGGCCGCCTCCGGCTGACCCGTGGCGCGCATCCGCGGCATCTTCGCCAAGCTCGTCTTCGTCTTCCTGACGGTGGGGCTCGTCCCTTTCCTCGCCGTCGGGCTCTGGACCTGGCGGCAGGCGAAGACCCGCGTCACCGAGGCCTCGGTCGAGTCGTGGCTCGTGCGCATCGCGCGGGAGACCGCGGCGCAGATCGACCGCGAGACCGAACGCATGCGCGAGGCGGCTCTCGCATGGGCGGACGAAGAGCAGACCGTCGCGGACGCGCGCGCCGCGGCGCGCCCGGGTCCCGACGGCGCGTTCGCCGCGCAGCGGCTCACCTCGGCGCTCGGCCGACGCGCCGAGCTCTTCGGCGACGTGCCCGTCGCCTGCGTGGTGTCGCCCGACGGCCGCATCCTCGCCGCGAACGGCTCGGACCGTTCGCTGCCCGCGAGCGCGCTCGGCGGACGCCGCCTCGACGAGGTCTTCGACGACGCCGCCGAACGTGCGTGGATCGACGCCGTGTTCGCGCAGCCCGCGCCCGGACCCGTTTCGCGACGCAACTGGCACCGCAGCCCGCTGGCCGACGCGGCGGTCAGCGCCGCGAACCCGTCGACGCGGCGCCATGAGATCGGCTTCGCCGCGCCGGTCCGCGGCGGCTTCGGCGCGCCCGACGGGCGGCCGGCCGCGGCGCTGGTCGTACTCTTCCGGTTCGAGCCGATCCAACGCGTGCTCGACCAGGTCACCGGCCGTTTCGCCGACCACGCCGTCGACGACGCCGCGCCGCGCTACCCCTCCGGATACCCGTTCCTGTTCGACGCCGACGGCGACACCGTCATCGCGCACCGCGACCGCGCGCTGGTCGGCTCCTCGCTCGTGCGAGACCACGGCCAGCGCGGATTCAGCGAAGCGATGCGCGGGCGGCGCTACGGCTTCCACCATTACGAGTACCCGCCGGGCGTCGGCAAAATCTCCGGCTTCGCGCGCTGCGCCGACGAGGCGTCGGGGGGGTTCGGCTGGATCGTCGGCGTCGGCGTGAACCACGCCGACGTCTTCGCCGACGTCGACGCGCTCCGCGACGTGCTGCTCCCCGCGGCGCTCATCATCGCCGGGTGCGTGCTGCTGCTCGCCGCGCTGTTCTCGGCCCGCATCACCGAGCCGCTGCGGCGGCTCGTGCTCTTCACGGAGCAGGTGGCCCGCGGCAACTACGACGCGCGCGTCGAGCCCACGACGCGCGACGAGCTGGCGGTCGTGGCGGACGCCTTCAACCGCATGGCGGCCGACCTCAAGGAGTCCGGACGGCGTCTCATCGAAGCCGAGAAGAACGCCGCCTGGAAGGAGATGGCGCGGCAGGTCGCGCACGAGATCAAGAACCCGCTCACTCCGAT
>DASPNK010000381.1:0-2984 GCA_035626575.1 Planctomycetota bacterium
CGAAGCGCCGGTGCGCCCGGCGCCGACGCCGGCCCCGGCGCCCGCCGTCGGGTCCGGCTCGGCGGCGCACGGACCGGCCGGGGGGCGGACCTATCATCACGGCGAGTACGCCCACGAGTACCACCGCCGTTCGCGGCCGCGCGTGTCGGTGAACGTGCACATCGGGCCGACCTACGTCGCGCCGGCGCCGGCCTACGTGCCGGTGACCTACGGCTACGCCTACGGGCGTCGCCACGTGGCGTACCACCCGTACTGGCACTGCCCTCCGCCGGTGTACGCGTACTACGGCGCGCCGGTCTACTATGCGCCCGCGCCCGTGTACGTCGCGCCGGTCTACTACGCGCCCGTCTACCCGGTGTATCCGGTGTACGCCTCGCCTGCGTACCCGGCGTCGTCGATCGCGTTCGGGTTCTCGTCCTTCGGCGGGAGCACGTTCACGAGCTTCGGCTTCGCCTGGTCGTCGAGCCGGTACGTGGCGGCGTGCGGCTGGGCGCCGCGCCCGGTCTACACGATCTACACGCCGGTGGTCGAGACCTATTACCGCTCGGTATGGGTGCCCGGCTACTACTCGACCTACGAAGAGCGCGTGTGGATCCCGGGCCGCTACGTCGAGCGCGTGCGGACCCCGACCGTGGAGTTCTGCCGCGATCCGCTCGGCAACGCCTACGAGGTGGTGGTCGAGGCGGGCGCGGTGGACTACGTGTGGGAGCCGGGCCGGTACGCGTACGAGACGCGCCGCGTCTGGAATCCCGGACACTGGGAGACGGTCGCGGTCTTCTGACCGACCGCGGCGCCCGACGTCGGGCGCCGGAAGCGACGAGGGCCTCGGCGACGCCGGGGCCTTCGGCGTTTCAGGGAGGCGCGGATCGGCGCGGAGTCAGCGCGCGCCTTCGGACGCCGATGCGGCCGAGTGCTCCTCGAGGGTGCCGAGCAGCTTCTTCAGCGTCGCTTCGGTCACGCCGTCGCGGCGCGAGACGGTGATGACGCGGTCCGACGCGCGCTCGTCCGCGAGACGCAGCAGGTCGGCCGGCGTGGGATCGTCGTCGATCCAGTAGAAGCGCTCGCGGAAGTCGATCGCCGACGCCTTGCCGAGCGCGCGGCGATACGGGACGTACGGCGCGTCGAGCTTCAGGGCCTTCAACAGCGCGACGGCCTCGTGCTCTTCGAGCGTCGACAGCACGCGGACGCGGAACCGCGTCTTCACGGCGTCGACGAAGGTCTGCGCGAAAGGAGCCTTCACGAGGTTCCCGTTGCGCTCGATCATCAGGGCGCCGAGCACGTCGAGATAAAGGACGGGCTTGGGCGCAGGGGGCTTGCGCTTGGGGTTCGGCACGGCTGCGGATTGTATGGCCGTTTCGCAGGCGACGCCGAAAAAGCGCCGGCGCGTCGGTCGGCCTACGGCGCGGCGCGCGAGGAAACGGCGCGCGCGGCGGCGTCTTCCGCGGCGCGGCGCGAACCGGCGGCGGCGCGCCGGTCAGACCGGGCGAACCGACGCCATCGTCTTCCCGTACACCGGCAGGAGCGCGCCGGTGACGGCGCGCGCGGCCGGCGAACAGAGGAAGACCGCCACGTCGGCGACCTCCTCCGCCATCAGGACGCGGCTCGGCGGCCATTCCCGCGAGGTCGCCGCCGCCTTCTTCGCGTCTTTCTCGACCGCGCCGGGGCACACCGCGTTCACGCGGATGCGGTGCTCCTTCAGGTCGTGCGCGAGCGCGAGCGTGAGCCCGTTCACGCCGAACTTCGTCGCGACGTGGGGCGCCACGTTCTTGTCGCCCACGAGGCCGTGAATGGACGAGACGTTGACGATGGAGCCGCCGCCGCGGGCGTGCATGCCGTCGACCACCGCCCGGCAGCCGTACATCACCGACATCAGATTGCTGTCGACGACGTCGCGGAAGGCCCGGGGATCCCAGTCGCGCCACGACCGCCACACGAAGCGGGCGGCGTTGTTCACGAGGATCGAGGGCGGCGCGCCGGTGCGGCGCTGCGTTTCGTCGACCAGGCGCTCCCAGTCTTCGATCTTCGTGACGTCGGCGCAGACGTAGTCGGCGGCGCCGCCGGTCGACGTGATGTCGGCCACCGTCTGCCGCAGCGGCTCTTCGGTGCGGCCGCACACGATCACGGTCGCGCCGGTATCCGCCAGCCGCCGCGCGATGGCCGCGCCGATGGCCCCGCCGCCGCCCGTCACGATCGCCGTCTCGTTCTTCATGTCTTTCGGGCCCGTCGACGGGCGGCGGGAATCGTGTCCGACGGACCGCCAAACCGCAAGCCGCCGATCGACCCCAAGTTGAATCGCGACGCCGGCGCGCGACGTTCGCGTCCGCGGATTTCCCGCCGCGCGCCGGCGCCGGGGATAGTCTTCCGGCGTCCCGATCGCCGGCGCGTCCGGGTGAGCCGATCGGAGACGACCGCGGACCTCCTCTCTCTCCTTGTGCGGCGGGCGCGCGACCGACAGGTCGAGCGCCCGCGCTCTTTTGAGGCGGTCGACGCCCGGACGGGGTCCCTCGACGTTGAGGCGCCCGCGCCGAAGTGCGATGTTTCCCGTCCGTGAAAACGCGGCGCACCGTCTCCCTGATCTCGCTCGGCTGCCCCAAGAACCTGGTGGACAGCGAGGGCCTGGTCTCCACCCTGCTTTCGAACGACTTCCGCGTCACGACCGAGCCGTCCGAGTCGGAGGTGGTGATCGTCAATACCTGCGGGTTTCTCGACGCGTCGCGCAAGGAATCGCTCGACGTCATCCGCAAGGCCTGCGACCTGAAGGGCAAAGGCGTGCGCGGCGTGCTCGTCGCGGGCTGCATGGTCGGCAACTACCGCGAGCTTCTCGAGAAAGAGGCGCCCGGCGTCGACGGGCTCGTGGGCTTCGAGGATTACGGCCGCATCGACCGCATCGTCGACGGCCTCTTCCCCGGCGCGCCGCCGCCGACCTTCACCGTCGAGCGCCGCCGCGCCGAGGTGTCGTTGACGCCCGGCCATTACGCCTACCT
>DASPNK010000382.1:0-2343 GCA_035626575.1 Planctomycetota bacterium
CGCCGCACCGGCCCCGCATCGACGAGCTTCCGCGGTCGTCGGCGAGGCGCCGACCGTCGTGCGGCGCCATTCCCCGCACGTCGCCGCTCGACGAAGCAGGGCCGTCCCTCCGCTCCGCTCCGGGCCGGGCCGCTGCGGTCCGGGCGTCGGCCGCAACGCGACGTCCGCCGCCATTTCGACGTCGGTCGGGCGCCGCGGCTGAATCGGCACAGACGCCTGGACCGCGGAGGCCCGGCGCGGCGCGCAGCGCCGCACCGGCCCCGCATCGCCGGACTTCCGCAGTCGTCGCCGAGGCGCCGGTCGTCGTGCGGCGCCACCCTTCGCACGCCGCCGATCGACGCAGCAGGGCCGTCCCTCCGCTCCGCTCCGGGCCGGGCCGCTGCGGTCCAGGCGTCGGCCGCGACGCGACGTTCGCCGCCGCGCCGACGTTTCGTCCGAGCGCGACGCCGTCTACTTCGGCGCGGCGACCTTCAGCGTGCGCGACGCCGCCCATTCGGCGCGTTCGCCCGTGACGGCGACCGCCAGGACGTAGTCGCCTTCGGGCAGATCGGCGGGGACGACCAGCGCGCCGCTCCAGGCGCCGTCGACGAGCTTCCCGGAGGTCGCGACGATCTCCGTAGCGTTGGCGAGTCGGTGGCGCTCCATCACCGCCGCGTCGTCGTCGGCCGCGACCGCGGGGCGGGACTCGGCGAGCTTCGTCCGGCGCGGGCGTTCGAGCCGGAGCGAGACGTCGCCCCGCGCGCCGCCGCCCACGGTCACCGCGACGTCGATCGACGCGCCCGGCGCGGCGGTTTCCGGCGCGGCGAAGGACTCCGGGTTAGCGGGGAAGGGGACGAGCGTCGCGGGGTCGCCGAACAGCGCGTACAGACGCACGTGATCGAGCGCGAGGCGGTTCAGGTCGACGGCCTTCGACACGTGGGGCTTCGCCAGCATCGCCAGCGGGCCCTTGGCCTCCTTCACCATGCGGCGCTTGGCTTCGTCGAGCACGTCGCCCACGCGCGCGCCCGGCTTGAACGCCGACGCCACGAGGCCTTTGCCGAGGAGCGCGTTGGCGAAGGGATGGCTGATGCGCGTCGACGCGATCACCGCCAGCGGCCCGCCCGTCCGCGCCAGCAGTTTTTCGGCGAGGCAGTCCCGCGCCGGATCGTCGAAATGGCCCGTCGAGCACGCGATGATCGCCGTGACGCCGGCGCGGCCGCCGTTATCGAGCCGCTCGACGTCCTTGACGGAGAGGATCGGGTACCGCTTGCCCGCGTGCTCCACGCGGTCGAATCCCTCCGGATAGCCGTGGCCGATGTAGGTGAACACCGCCGCGCCCCGGTTGAACGCGTCGATCACCGCGTCGTTGAAGCGCGGCGCGGGCCAGAACCACGCCGACGACGGGTTGGCGTAGGTCATCGACACCGCGAACTCGGGCGGAATCTCGCGGGAGATGAGGTCGCCGGTCACCGACTCGATGAGGCGATCGACGGCCGGGCCGAACCGCCCTTCGCCGGCGAAAAACGTCGCCGTGCGGCGCCATGCGCCGCCCGCGCTTTCGGTCTCGGAGCGGACGATGCGCCGCACCACCGCCAGGGCCTCCTCGGGCGAGCGGACGGCGATGCGCCCGACGGCCACGTCGGGCAGGCCGTCGCCGTCGACGTCGCCGTAGGTCGCGTCGGTCGCGGTCGCGCCGTTGTAGGCCGTGTTCACGAGGCGCGCAGGGAGCGTCTCCTTCTCCGACGGGAAGTCGCCGTCGAGATCCGCGTCGCCGGCGAGCAGGAGGTAGCGCGGCTTCGTCGTCCAGGCGCCGTGCGCGGCCTTCACGAAGGCTTCGATCGCGGCGGGCGAGAACCGGCCGTCGGTGAACGTGTCGTACAGCTCGCGGGCTTCGACGACGCGCGTCGACAGCCCCTGCGCCGCGCGGTGCTTCGCCAGCGCCTCGACCGGGCCGCGGAGGCGCGAGGTCGTGATCGCCACCCACTCCGCGCCGGGGCCGGCGAGGTGCGCGTCGGTCGTGCGGAGCGCCGCGGTCTCGAGCGGCGCGAACGCGCCGTCGGCGGTCGTCGTGCACAGCGTGATCGAGGGGGCGTCGGCGACCTCCAGCTCTTCGCCGCGCCAGAACAGCCCGCGCTCGGGGTCGAAGACCCGATGCCCGCCCTGATGCCGGCTTTCGATGCGCAGCCGGCGCGGCGAGCCGGGGCGGTCCCCGCCGACGATGTGGACGACGTCCTGCTTGCCCGCCGTCGACGGCGTGGCGAAGCGCGTCTCGTAGACGAGGGCGACGCGGGAAACCAGCAACCGATTCGGGCGCGGGCGGCCGAGGTCGTCGCCGGGCTCCGAGACGTTCTTGACGGCGGAGAC
>DASPNK010000383.1:0-3873 GCA_035626575.1 Planctomycetota bacterium
GTCCCAGAAGAGCAGCGGGTCGAACAGCGCCTCCGAGAAGCTCGGCGCCCGGCGCCCGGTCACCTGGACGTTGAAGCCGAACACGGCGTCGGCGGTCAGGTTGTTCCCGCCGTCGGCGCGGAGCACTCCGGGCGAGCCGAACACGTCGTCGGGGCTCGGAAGCACGCCGTCCAGGCCGGGGTGGACCGCGATGCGAGGATCCACGCCGCCGTTCTCCGGGCGATGGCAGGTCCCGCACGCGACGGTGTCGTCGGAGGAAAGCTGTTCGTCCCAGAAGAGGATCTTCCCGAGGACGCGCTTTTCCTCGGTGGGCGGGTTCTGCGGAGGAAACGGGACCGGAGGCAGCGCGGGGGGAGGAGGCGGGGGCGGGGGAG
Source organism: Planctomycetota bacterium (assembly GCA_035626575.1). Taxonomy (GTDB): domain Bacteria; phylum Planctomycetota; family CAIWVZ01; genus DASPNK01. The sequence goes on from DASPNK010000383.1 coordinate 375, forward strand.
GCGGAGGCGGCGGGCCCTGACCGACGGCGGCCGTCGCGGCCGCGAAGAGGCACAGGGCGAGGCGACGGCGGGTTTCGCGACGGGTCGACGCTTCTCGGGCGAAGAGCATCGGAGCTCCTTTTCCTGCGCGACGCGTGCAACGGCGCCGCTGCGGACGGCTCATGAACCCGTGATCGCCGCCCCGGTTCCGCGCGCTTGGGATTCCCCTCGCCGACCTCGAACCGGGCGGTCCGGCCGCCGACTCGGGGCGCCGCCCGGCGGGATCCGCGGCGATCGAGTAAGACGCCCGCCATGACTTCGCCGGGACGCGTCGGGTCGGTCGCCCTTTTCCTCGCCGTCATCGGATGCGCTCGACGGGGGGAGGAAGGGCCGCCTCCGCCTTCGCCGCTCGCCTACGAAACGTTGCTCGCGGGTCACGCGTACGGAAGCCCGCTCGAAGCGTCCGACCGCCTTTACGAGCCCCTTCGCAAGCGCCTTCCGACCCTCGTCTCGCTCAAGGGCCGCACGCAGCTGGTGCTCCTCGGCGACGCGGTGCGGGTGCCGACGCCCGAGGTGTACGACCGCCTGTCGGCCGATCTCGCGGGCCTCGGCGCCGACGTCGTCTACGTCCCCGGCAACCACGAGATCACGACCCCCGAGCAGCGCTCGCTTTTCGAAGGCCGCTACGGGACCTTTCCGAGAGCGGTCCGCCAGGACGACGACGTGCACCTTTTCCTGGACTCGGTCATCGATCCCTGGAACCTGTCGGGTCCGCAGCTTTCCTTCATCGAGAGCGAACTGGCGGCGGCGCGACCCCGAAACGTCTTCCTGCACTGCCACCACCTGGTCTGGCTGAGCCCGCATCTCGGCGCGGACGGGTTGGTCCACCCGAATTCCGACGCCGGACGACCCAAGGAGACCAACTTCTGGAGCCAGGTCGTGCCGCGACTCGAGCGCACGCTCGCCGCCGACGCGCCGGTGTTCGTCTGCGTCGGCGACGTCGGCGCCTGGAAGGAGCACCCCGGCCTCTTCTACGCCCGCCGCGGTCGCTACCACCTGATCGCGACGGGCATGGGCGGCGGCGACGCGGTCGACCATGTGGTGCGCATCCGTCATGAACCGGACGGGCGCGTCACGCTTCGCGCCGTGCCGCTCGCCGAAGGAGCGGCCGAGCGCCCGCTCGAAGCCGTCGCGCTCGGTCCGGGGGCCGACTCCGCGCCCGCGGTCCGCTGACGGCCCGGGCGGCGAAGGAAGAAAAGGCGGCGTTTCGAGGCGTCGGCGGGCGCGCCGGTCGCGAGACGCCGCAGGTTTCGCGCGCGCCCCGACGACGACCGCGGCGCGCGGCGCGGACTTCCTTCTTTCGCGAGGACGGGTCGTCCGCCGCCGCGTCTCTCTGCGGACGAAGCCGCGACCGGCGAAGGGCGCCGGGCCGCGGTCTTCGCGGAGCAGGGGACGCATGGCGTGGATTCGGAGCCGTCGGGCGGCGAGCGTCGCGACTGCGGTCGCGGTCGCGGCGGCGACCGTCGCCGCGATCATCGCGATCGGCGCGGGGAGTGCGGACCCCGGCGCCGGCGGCGTTGAGACGCGGGCGCCCGCGATCGGCGATCGTGCGGCGGAGATCCGCGCGACCCCTGCGTCGCGCGTCCGCGACGTCGAGGTCCCGCGAAGGGAGTTCTCGGAGGGCGCGGCCGAGTCGCTTCCGGTTTCGCGTCCCGCGACGCGACCGGCGCCGCCGGAGGTTCGGGTGCGGGGCAAGGTGGCGAGCCCGCGGACGCCCCGGCTCGTCGACGGCGTCCTTTCGCCGGGAGTGCGCGACGGCGGCGCGACGTTGTCGACGGCGAGGTTTCGGCAGGACGGCCGGCGGAGCACGAGCGTCCATCGCGCCGCCGTCGTTCCGATCGTCGACGCGAGCGGGCGGTTCGAAACGCTCCTTCCGGCAGGCCTCTGGCGCCTCATCGCGGAGCACACGCCCGATCCGTCGGCGTCGCCGCCTCTGCGCGAGGCGTGGTGCGCGATCTTCGAAACGGGCGAGCGCGACGTCGATCTCGGCGAGCACTTCTTCTCGCCGGTGGTGACCTCCGGCGTCGTCGTCGACGCCGAGCGCCGACCGCTTCCGAAGACGCCGGTGATGTTCGCGGACTACCCGCCGCGGCCGAACGCGTCGCCGTTCAGCGGCGCCGGCGCCGAGCTCGTGCTCCGCACGGACGACGAGGGCCGCTTCGAGTTCGCCTACTCGAGGTTCGAGATACCGACCTCGCTTCTCCTTCCGGTCGCTCCGGACGTCGCCGACTTCTACGGAGACGGCGTCCTGCAGTGTCGCGACCGGATCGTCCGCGGCGTGCGCCTCGGTTCGCACGTCGAAATGGTCGTCGGCGAGCAGGGGCCCGCGGCGACCACCTTCGTCGTCGAAGCCGACGTCGGCGCTTCGTTGCGCCTCACCGACGGCCGCGCAGCGGCGAGCGCGACGCTGGTCGCCGAGTCGCGCAAGCCGGACGGGTTCTTTCACGTGAAGCTGGCGCTGCCCGCGGGCCCCTGGCGCCTCGAGCTTGCGCACGAGGGCCGCTTCTACGGACGCGCGCTGCAGATCGTGCCGGGTCGGGACGTGCGCGTCGTTCCGACGTGGGGGCCGGCCCGGTCGGTCGAAGGACGCGTCGATGCAACCACCGAGATCCTGCGGCTGTCGGACCCCGCGGATCCGGCTTCGGCCCCGTTGCAACGGATCGTCGCGACGGGGGAGTGGCGCCTCGAAGGCCTCCCGCCGGAAGGCGAGATCGGCCTGCTCGTCGGGGCGCGCTACGTGAAGGTCCCGGCCCGAACTCCGGCGACGTGGCGCGTCGAGTGACGCGCCGCGGACGCCGACGTCACGACGCGGCGGGCGCGCGCTCCGCCGCCGCGATCGACTCCTCCGAGCGCTGGAGTTCCTGCATGCGACCCCGATTTCACGACCTGTCGTTCGCGGTCGTCGTCCTCCTCGCCGCGGCGCCGTCGGCGTTCGGCCAGGCCGGCGCCGGAGAAACGCCGCCGGTCGATCCGCCGCCGCCGCCGCCGACCGCCTGCTACTACGTCACCTGGCCGATGGGGGGCGGCGATCTCGCTCCGATGATCAACGGATCCGGCGACGACTTCGCGCACGCCCACGCGCTCGGTCCGTTCTGCCAGGGGGAAGCCCGCGCCACGAACGCGTCGATGGCGGCGGGCGACGGCGACCTGAAGACCTGGGGAGTGATGCACTTCGCCGTGCCCGCGTGTCCGCCGGTCGAGTTCACGGCGACCGGGCGTCTCGGCGCGATGAGCTCCGCGGCCATCGACGTCGGCACGGGGTCGAGGCTCGCGCGGTGCGAGACGCACCAGGTCCTCCATTCGACGGCGCTCGGTCAACTGGAGATCACGACGAGCGCGTCGGTCGGCACGGCTCAGTCGTACCAGACGACGCCGCCGGGAGCGCAGTTCGGATTGGCGGCCGGGCGCATCGTGTTCGACGCCGCCACGCCGGTGATGCTCACCCGTCGCATGACGACGG
>DASPNK010000384.1:0-2200 GCA_035626575.1 Planctomycetota bacterium
GCAGCGCCGCGGCGCACGCGTCGTGATCGCCTGTCCGGCGTACGTCTACGGCCCCGGCGACGCCGGCCCCGGCGGACGCTTCATCTCGGACCTCCTGCGCGGGCGGGTGCCGGCGCTCGTCTCCGAGACGGCATGGTTCTCGTTCGTACACGTGGATGACGCGGTGGAGGGACTGGTCCGCGTCGGGGATTCGGGGCGGATCGGCGCCGTCTACGTGCTCTCCGGCGAGGCGCTCTCCTTCCACGACTGGGTCCGCGCGGTCGCGGCCGCGGCGGGCGCGAAGGTGCCGCCGCTGCGCATTCCGGCGACGCTCGCGCGTACGACCGGCCGCCTCCTCGACCGCGTGTCGCGGACGACGGGCTGGCGCTTCCCCCTCACCGCCGAAGGGATCGAGCTCGTCGCCCGCGGGCGCTGGCTGCACCCGCACGATCGCGCCACGCGCGAGCTCGGCTGGACGCCCCGGTCCGTCGCCGAGGGACTCCCCGAAACGGTCGCATGGTTCAGGGCGAAGCAGGCCCGGAGCTGACGCCGCGCGAGCGCTTCCGGGAGGCCTGGCGTCACGCCCGTGGCCGGCTGCGCGAGTGGTGGCGGGGCGTGGGCTGGCCGCACCGCGGGCCGTCGTGGGAGAGGTTCCGTCGTCGCGCCCCCCTCACACGCAAGCAGCTGACGATCCTCGGCGTCGTCCTCGGCGTCCTCGGCTTCACGCTGTGGGAACGCTGCGGCGTGCGCGGCTGCCCGAACGTCGAACGCCTGGTCGCCTACCAGCCCGGCGGCGCGTCGGTGCTCCTCGACCGCGCGGGCGAGAAGTTCGCCGACCTCTCGCCGGTGCGTCGCGAAGTCGTCGCGCTGGAGTCGCTGCCGAACCACCTCAAGGACGCCTTCGTCACCGTCGAGGACAAGCGCTTCCACCGCCACGGCGGCGTCGACTGGCGCCGCTTCGGCGGGGCGCTGCTGGCCAACATCAGGGCCGGTGGCGTATCGGAGGGGTTCAGCACCATTACCATGCAGCTGGCGCGCAACATCTTCCCCGACCGGCTGCCGGGGCAGAAGCGGACGCTGCGGCGGAAGATCCTGGAGGTGCGCGTAGCGCGGGAGATCGAGGAGCGCTTCGACAAGGACGAGATCCTCGAGCTGTACCTCAACCACATCTACTTCGGCGGCGGCGCGTACGGCGTGCAGGCGGCCGCGCGGCACTACTTCGCGAAGGACGCGGAGGACCTGGCGCTGCACGAGGCGGCGCTCCTCGCGGCGTTGGTCAAGGGACCCGCAGTGTACGATCCGCGCGGCCACCCCGACCGCGCGCGGGAGAGGCGCGACCTCGTGCTGCGGGTCATGGAACGCGAGGGCGTGATCACGCCGGAGAAGGCGGAAGCCGCGCGCGAGCGGCGCCTCGGCGTCCGCCGGGAGCCGCCGCCCGTCCGCAACGGTGACCCGCCGATCGCGCCGTATTTCGCGGAGGCGGTGCGCCGCGTCCTGGAGGAACGTTTCGGCGAAGACATCTACACCTCGACGCTGAAGGTCTACACGACGCTCGACCGGACGGCGCAGCGCGCGGCGGAGGACGAGCTGCGGACGCAGCTCCGCGCGATCGAGCGCGGCGTCTACGGCAGGTTCCGCGGCGACCGGTACGACGCCGATGACCCGCCGGGCGCGGCGACGACGTACCTGCAGGGCGCGGTCGTCGTCATGGACGTCGATTCGGGCGATGTCCTGGCCCTGGTCGGCGGTCGCGACTTCCGGCAGTCACGCTTCGACCGCGCGACACGCGCCCGCCGCCAGCCGGGGAGCGCGTTCAAGCCGTTCGTCTACGCCGTCGCCCTGGCCGAAGGGTACGCCCCCACGCAGAACCTGTCGGACGAGCCCGACACCTTCCGTCTGGCCGGTGGCGAGGTCTGGGCGCCGCGCAACTTCAACGGCGAGTTCGAGGGGTTCGTCAGCGTCCGCGACGCGCTGGTCAGGTCGAAGAACGTCCCGACCGTCCGTCTCAGCGAAGCGGTCGGTCGCGGATCGGTCATCCGGCTCGCCCGTGAATCGGGGCTGCACGGCAGCATCCCGAACACGCCGTCGGTCGCGCTGGGCACCGCGGGCGTCTCGCCGCTGGAGATGGCGAGCGCCTACGCCGCCTTCGCCAACGGCGGGAACCGCGTCACGCCCTACGGAATCGAGCGCATCCGCGCGACCAGCGGCGGCGTCCTCTACC
>DASPNK010000385.1:0-7046 GCA_035626575.1 Planctomycetota bacterium
AGAACGCGGAGTCGGAGGCGTCACGGCGCGCGCTGGGCTTCGCGCTCGCGCTCGCGGTCTTCCTCGTCTACCTCGTGATGGCGGCGCAGTTCGAGTCGCTCTCCCACCCCCTGGTGATCCTGTTCACCATCCCGCTCGCCCTGATCGGCGTCGTCTTCGCCTTGCGGCTCACCGACATCGCCGTCTCGGTGCTCGCCTTCATCGGCGTGATCCTTCTGGCGGGCGTCGTGGTGAACAACGCCATCATCCTCATCGACACCGTCAACCGACTGCGTCGAGAGGGCATGCGGCGCGACGACGCGCTCAAGGAGGCGTCGCAGATGCGGCTTCGACCGATCGCGATGACCACCGCCACCACGCTGCTCGGCCTCGTCCCGCTCGCCCTCGGCTTCGGCGAAGGCGCCGAAATGCGCCGGCCGATGGCGGTGGTCGTCATCGCGGGCCTGGCCGCGTCGACCGTCCTCACCCTCGTCGTCATCCCGACGGTGTATTCGCTGGCCGCGCGCCCCGGCCCGCTTCGGTCTCAATTCGCCGACGAGATCGCCGCCGAAGCCGACGCCGCCGAGGCCGCCGCGGCCCGCGCTCCATGAGCCTCGCCCGCGCGGTCGCCTTCACCCTGTCGCGGCGCGTCACCGTGCTGACCGTCGCCGTGTTGTCGGTGGTCGTCGGCCTCCTCAGTTACGCGCGGCTGCCGCTGGAGCTGCTCCCGCCGGGATACGTCGCCGCCCAGCTCACGGTGTGGATCCCGTTGTCGGCGGCGAACCCCGTCGAAGTCCAGGAGACGGTGGTGCGGCCGACGGAGGAGAACCTCCGGACCATCCCCGGCGTGGTGCGCCTCACCACCTTCGCGGGGCCCAACGTCGCGCGGCTCAACCTCTCCTTCTCCAAGAAGGTCGACATGGACCTCGCGGCGGCGGAGGTGCGCGACCGCGTCGAGCGCACGCGCGTCGTCTGGCCGCGCGAGGTGCGGCGCTACCTCATTTACCGCTTCAACGCCGACACCGACCTGCCGGTGCTGTCGTTCGGCTTCACCTTCGACGCCGACGCCGAGGACCTCGCCTACCTGGTCGAAGAGCGCGTGGTGAAGCCGCTCGAAGCGACGCCCGGCGTGGCGCGCGCCGAGGTGTGGGGCCTCCTCGACGATCAGGTGCGCATTTACGTCGACCGCGGCAAGGCGTCGGCGGCGGGCGTCGACCTCTACCGGCTGACGCAGGATCTCGAGGCGTCGAACCTCGACGTGGTCGGCGGCGAGATCGAAGACGGCGGCGTCCGCTACTCGTTGAAGACTGCGGGCCGCTTCCGCTCCCTCGAAGACGTGCGCTCCTACCCGGTGCGGCCCGGGCTTACGCTGGGGCAGATCGCCGACGTCCGGCCGGAGCAGGCGGTGCGCGACTTCGTCGCGCTCTCGCGCAATCGGCCGGCGATGTGGTGCATGGTGCGGAAGGAGTCGACGGCCAACACCGTCGAGACCTGCCGCCTCGCGCGGCGCGTCGTCGCCGACGTCCTGCGGAACGACCCGCGCCTGCTCGAGGCGGGCGTGTCGTTCGACCTCGAAGACGCCCGCGACATGGGGGCGCTCATCGAAGAGGCGCTGGACCGCCTCGCGGCCACCGCCCTCGAAGGCGGGTGGCTGGCGGCGGCCGTCCTCCTGTGGTTCCTGCGACGCGTGCGGCTCACGCTGGTCATCTCGCTGGCGATCCCTCTGTCTCTCCTGCTCGCGACGTGCTGCGTCGCCGCGACCGGCGGCACGCTCAACCTCCTCTCGCTGCTCGGCGCCACCATTTCGGTCGGCATGCTGGTGGACAACGCCATCGTGGTGGTGGAGTGCATCCAGCAGAAGCGCGAGCTCGGCATGTCGCCGGCCGCCGCCGCGGTCGCGGGCGCGTCGGAGGTCGCGCTCGCGGTCACGCTGTCGACGCTGACGACGGTGGCGGCGTTTCTGCCGCTCATCTTCATGTCGGGCGACCACGACGGCGGATTCTTCACCGCGGCCGTCGGCATTCCGCTCTGCTACGCCGTGCTCTCCAGCCTCGCCGTCGCGCTGGTGTTCGTCCCGCTGGCGACCGTGGTGCTCTATCCCCGCGGCGCGGGCCGGGCCGAGGCGCCGTGGATCGCGCGCCTCCGCGAGTCGAAGCTGACGGCGCTCGCCTCCGACGTCTTCGCGCGCGCGCTGCGCGCGGCGATCCGGCGCCGGGGGGTCGTGGTGCTCGGCGTCGCGGCCGGGGCGATCGCCCTGACCGCCGCGAGCTGGGAGAAGGTGCCGAAGGCGGGTTTCGGCGAAGGCGGCGGCGGCTCGATCGAGGTCGAGGTGCAGTTCGACCGCAACTTCACGCTCAACGACGCCTACCGGGCCATGACGGTCCTCGGCCGCCACGTCGAAGAGAAGTCGGAGGAGTACGGCGTCCGCGACTTCTGGACCTTCTTCCGGCGCAACCGCGGCGAACTCGACATCGAGCTTCGCGACCGCGACCCGCGGCGCACGCTGGAGATTGCGAAGAAGCTCCGCGAGTCGTTGCCGCAGCTTCCGGGCGCGCGCATTCAGGCGGGGCGGAAGGACAATCAGGGCTCGGAGAAGTCGAAGGGCGCCTACCGGCTCATGGGCCCCGAAGTCGCGGTCGTCGAGGAATGGGCGCGCACGGCGGTCGGCGTCGCCGAGGCCGTGCCGGGCGTGGTCCGCGTGAAGTCCGACCTCGAGCCCGCGGAACATGAGATCCACATCTCGCCGGACCGGGAGAAGCTCCGGCGCTCGGGCGTCGTGCCGGAGGCGCTCTGGGGTACCGTCCAGTACGGCATCCGCGGTTTCGCACTCAACGAACTGGCGTCCGGCGAGCGCGAGATCCCGCTGATCGTGATGTACGAAGGCGGCGACGAAGCGACCCTCGCCGAGCTGCGCGACCTGCCGATCTTCACGCGCGCCGGCGCGCGGGTGCCGATGTCCGCCGTGGCCGACCTCGCCGTCACGCGCGGGTTCTCCGAGATCCGCCGCGAAGGCGGCAAGACCGGCGCGACGATCACCGTGGATTTCGAATCGGCGGACCGCGGGGGCGACGAAGCGCGCCGACGCGTGCGCGAGGCGTTCGACCGGCTGCCGCTGCCCGACGGGTACGGCTTCGCCGACGCGACGGCCGCCGAGACCGAGGCCGGGCAGAAGGAGATGCGGGACGCGGCGCTGCTCGCCGCGACCTTCGTGTTCCTCCTGATGGGGATCCTCTTCGAGTCGTTCGTGCTGCCGTTCGCGGTCTTACTCGCCGTCCCCTTCTCCTGGATGGGCGCGCTCTGGATGCTCGCGGCGACGGGCGTGCCGCTCGACCTGATCGGGTACATCTCCACGGTGCTGCTGGTCGGCGTCGTCGTGAACAACGGGATCGTCCTGATCGACTGCGCGCACCGCCTCCGCGCCGAAGGCCGCGACCGCGTCGACGCGCTCGTGGAGGCGGGCCGCCTGCGGCTGCGCCCGATCCTGATGACGTCGCTCACGACCGTGCTGGGCCTCTTGCCCACCGCCTTCGCGGAGGACGCCGACGCCGTCATCAGCTACCGCTCGCTGGCGACGGCCGTGATCGGCGGCATGACGGCGGCGACGCTGCTCCAGCTCTTCGTGACGCCGCTCGCCTACCTCTTTCTCGACGATCTCCGCCGCCGCGCCCTCGACGTGGTCCGCGCGCTTCCTCTAAACCGGTTCCGCGGCGCGGAGTAGCCGCCCGCGGCGGGCGGCGCGCAAGGCGGGTCGGACCTCGGGGAGCGTACGATGTCCGCATGTCTCGACGCTTCACCCTTCTCGCGGCGACCGTTCTCGTCGCGCCCGCCTTCGCCCAGGTCCCGGCCTTCGTCCAGGTCGCCGCGACCGGCGGCGTGTCGCCCGCGACCAGCCTCGCGATGCGCGACTTCGACGGCGACGGCCGCGCCGACGTCGTCTTCGCCGACGCCGCGGGCTTCCGCCTCGGGCTCTCGGACCTCAACGGGACGCCGCGGGCGCCGATCTCGCTGCCGATCGTCGGCGCGGGAGCGGTCCGCCACGCCGCCGACGTGGACGGCGACGGCGTCGCCGAGCTTCTCGTCACCGTGGGCTGCGGCGGCGGCACCCTGGTCTTCACGCGCCTGACGTCGCCCGGCTGCGGCCCGCCGTCGGCCGTGGCGACGCCGGTGCCGATGCCGGCGGGCTGCCCCGTCGTCCCCTCCGCCGCGCTCGCGCCGGCGCCCGGCTTCGCGGGACCGGCGTTCGTCGACGCCCTCACGCAGCCTCCTACGAGCGGCGCGACGACGCTGCGCTCGTGGTCCTGGACGCTCGCCGGCGGCTTCGTCACGTTGCCGGCCCAGCCCGCGCCCTCCGGCGCGAGCGCGCTTTTCCCCGGCGATCTCGACGGCGACGGCGACTCGGACCTTCTCGTCGCGGGCGCCGCGCTGTCGGGCGACTACCACGCCTACCTGCGCACGCCGGCGGGCCTCGTCCCCGGCGGCGTCGCATCCACCGGCGGATTGACGTCCTCCCCGCCGATCCTCGGCGACTTCGACGCCGACGGCGACCTCGACTTCGTGACGTCGGGCATCTTCGGCACGTTCGTGATGCTGAATCAGTCGTTCGCCCCGGGTCCGCCGCCGACCTGGAACGTCGTGCCGACGCTGGTCGCCGGGTCGTCGAGCGTCACGCCGCGCGTCGCCGCGGACGTCGACGCCGACGGCGACCTCGACCTCGTCTGCTCGAGCATCGTCGCGATCCGATTCATGCTCAACGACGGCGCGGGCGGTTTCACGTTGAGCCCCGTCGGCACGCCGTGGGCCGTCCCGTCGCCGTTCGGCGGCGGCCTCGCGGCCGGCGACGTCGACGCCGACGGCGACGCCGACCTCGTCACGTTCCAGCTCACCACCCCCGCGCCGTTCAGCTACTTCGTCCATCTCGATCAGCTCGTGCCGTCGGCGGCGCAGCGCCCCGGCACCGGGGACCCGCTCGCCCACGGGCTCGCATGGACGGCGCCCGGCGCGGGCCCTCCGTCCAGCTACTCCGTGGGACCGCTCCAGGACGTGCGCGACGCGCCGACCGCGACCGTCGACCTCTACGCGGCGCTGCTCACGCCGACGTCGTGGGCCGGCGCCCCGTGGTTCTTCGCGGTCGACGCCTTCCCCACCGGCTGCGTCCCGCCCCCGCTCTTGCCGGGGCTCGCGCTGACCTCGACCGCGATCCTCCTCGGCTCCGGCGTCGTGCCGTCCGACGGCCTCGTGGTGTTCGGACCGATGCCGCTGCCGCCGCTGGTCGCGCCGGGCGTGAGCGGCGTGGGACAGTTCGCCGTGCTGTCGCCGTCGGCCGCGAACGGGACGTACGCCGCGTCCGACGCGCAGGAGCTCCGCTGGTAGCGGAGCGTCAGCGGAAGAGCGCGACGAACTCGGGCGCGGCGCGGAGCCCGGCGAAGGCGGGCTCGACGTCGCGCAACGCGGCGAGGCGCCGCCGGATCCGCGCCGCGGCGTGCCGCGACGTCTCCGACGGCGTCCCCGCCGCCGCCTCCGCGGCGACCGTCGCCTCCGCCGACGCGAGGGCGGCGCCCAATGCGCGCGTCGCCTCGCCCAGTCGTTTCAGCGCGGCGGTCCGGGCGGCGGGAGCGCGGGGATCGTCGGTCGCGGCCAGACGCGCCCACGCTTTCGCGGCGCCGATCGGCAGGTCCGCGTCGCGGAAGGCGTCGCGCTTCGGGCGGGCCTCGCACAACTCGGCGGCCTTCTCGAACGCTTCGGCGGCGGCGCCGAACCGGCCCGCGGCGTACCAGCGTTCGCCCGCGAGTCGGAGGTCGGCTTCGCCGGACGGCGGCGCGCCTTCCGAAAGCTCGTAGAGGCGTCGCGTCTCGCGCTCGAGCGCGGCGACGTCCGGCAGGCCCTCGAGCCGCGCGCGCGTCGCCGGCGGCGCCGACGCGAGGCGTGCCGCGGCTTCGCGGGCCGCCTCCGCCGCCTCGGCGAACCGTCCGGCCGCGCGGGCGCCCTCCGCATGCGCGGCGTGAAGTCGAATCTCCTCGAGAGCGACGTCGGCGGCGTCGGCCGAGGCGCCGCGCAGGGCCTCGAGGCGCGCCGCCGCCTCCCCGCGCGCCGCGTCGGCGCCCGCGCGGTCGCCCGCCGCTTCCAGCTTCGCCGACAGCTCGATCGACTCGGCGACCGCCGCCGCGCCGTCTTCGGGCCGACCGTCGGCCTGCACGCGCCGCGCCTCCGCGGCTTCCCGCGCGAACGCGACCGCGGCCTCGAGCCTTCCCGCCTCCGCCGCGCGGAAGCCGGCGTCCCGCGCGAAGTCGGCGCGCCGTCGCGCGAGCTCGGGGTCGGCGGGCCGGCTCTCGGCGACGCGCCGACGCGCGTCGACCGCGGCCGCGGCGAGGTCGGCGGCGCGCGCGAGCTCTCCGCGCTCTTCGGCGACGCGGGCGGCGCCGATCCGGACGTCGGCCGCCGAACGCAGGACGTCTTCGAAGGGAAACGCCTCGACCACGCTTCGCGCCAGCGCCTCCGCCTCCGCGGCGAGACGCGCCGCGTCGTCGAGACGCCCTGCGGCCGCGGCCGAAGCGGCCGCCTCCCGCGCGCCTTCGGCGGCGTCGACGCGCCGCGAGCGGTTGCCGGCGTCGAGCGCGGCCAGCGCGCTTCGCGTGCGCGCGCATTCTTCGTGCGCGGCGAAGGCGCCCGCCGCGGAGCCGGTTTCGCGTCGCAGGAGACCGAGGAGATGCAGGGCGACGCCGAGCTGATAAAGACGCCGCTTGTTGCCGGGGTCGCGCGCCGCGAGGCCGCGGAGCGCCTCGGTCGCGGCCTCTGATTTGATCAGCGCCTCCTCCCGGTCGCCCGCGGCCCGGTCGAGCAGCGCGAGCCCGTGCCGGACGGTCGCGATCTGTTCGATCCATTCGGAGTGCGCGGGATCCTCCGCGTGGAGCTTCTCGAAGATCTCGAGTCCCCGCTCGCGCGCCTTGCGGCCCGCGGCGAGGTCGCCGGTCAGGCGGAGCGCGTCGCCGAGGTTCTGCAGCGCGGCGGCGAGTTCGCGCCGTCGACGGGGATCGGGCTTCGCCTCGACGAGGCGGGTCCAGGCGTCGATG
>DASPNK010000386.1:0-3348 GCA_035626575.1 Planctomycetota bacterium
TGCACCGGAATCGCCGCAAAACGGACCGCGGCGCGACCGACTTCGAACGGCGGCGTCTCGGCGACGATCCAAGTCGACGTCGGCCGCGTCGCCGCCGCGCGCTCGGCCGCTTCGAAATCCGCCGGCCGGGGCCACGACCACGTCTTGCCCTCGCGAGCGAGAGATCTCGCAGGCACGCGGAGGTCGGCGGGCCACGGCCTCGACTCGGACGACGACGCCGCGGGTCGCGAGGCCCCGACGGTTTCCGGAGCCTGAGCGACGACGCAAGCCGTCAACGCCGCCGCGAACCACCCGCAGTCTCGTCGCCGCATGGTCGACCTCCTCGTGCTGCCTGCGGACGAACGGCGCGTGGCCGCGCGAGGTTCAACAAAGCGCTGCGCCACGACCGCGCCATTCCGCGGCGCACGATGCAACGTCGCGGTTCGGCGACTCGGCGCTCGTCGCCGTCGACCCTGCGCCGACATGCCGGCCGCGTCTCCGCCTTTCCGCCGCTCCCTGCCCCGCACGGCGGCGGCGCGACGGCTCCGCACCTTCAGGGCGCGATCATCGCCAGCGTCGGTTGGCCGAAGCGAAAGAGGCCGATCGGCGCGTCGAAGGTGATCGCCTGCAGACGCGCAGGAACGTGGAGGAGCGACGGCGGCCAGGACGTCGCGGAGAATACGATGGATGCCTGACCGAAGCCGTCGAGCGCACCGGACCAGAGGACCGCGGACGGACCTGCGAGGATCAGGGCGCCTGCAAACGGCGCCGAGAGTTCCACGGGCGACGCATCGAACGCGAGTCCGACAAGGAACGGCGCGCCCGGCGTTCCGGGGGCCGAGACGGAAAGCGTGCAGGTTCCGCCGGCGCCCGTCGGACCGATCGCGGCGAGCGAGGGAAACGCGGCGGGCGCGACCGTCACCGGACCGAACGTCGGCGACGGCAACCCGGACGACAACGTGCCGCCGTGAACCGTTACGGCGCCCGTCGCGGCCGCATTGACGGCGTAGCCCGGCGGCAGCACGAAGCCTTGGATGGGGATCGACAGCCCTCCCGCGATCGAAGAGGCGCCGTACACGGACGCCGAGGCGCCGGCGTAGGTCCGCAGCGCATCGGCGCCGCCGGGAAGCGTCGCAAGGATGTATCCGTGACCGCCCTGAAGCGCGGTGTCATAAAGCCGGACGACCGCATTGGCGCCGACTCCCGGCGTGGACGAGCCGACGGCCATCGCGATGCCGTCGGCCGCGGTCCACGCCTGCGTGGAGGACGGGGCCGAGAACGTGCACGACGAAAACGTCGCCTTTCCGTTCAGCACATGAACGTTCAAGCCTGCGGCACGATGCACTTCGACCTGCGCCGCGTTGATGCGAAGCCGTCCGGAAACGGCCACGTCGACGAAATCGACTCGCGACCCGTCGGGCGCGGATCCGCTCGGCCCGACGTCGACGGCGCCCAGACTTAGACCCTGAACGATGGTCCGCTGGCCAGGGGGTACGTTTCGGATCTGGAACGACGCCGGCGGCGCGGGCGCCGCAAACGGCAGGACCGGGAAGAATGCCGGGAACGACGCCTGTAAGGCGCCGACCCCTTGCAAAGTCAGCGCTTTGCCGTCGATCACGACCGTCCCGTAGCTCCCGGGATGGATCAGCAGCACGTCCCCGCTCGCCGCCGCGTCGACGGCGGCTTGCACGTCGGTGAAGCCCACCCCGGGACCCGGCTGATCGTCGACGACGTGAACGGTTTGAGCGATCGTCGACGTCCCGATGAAGCCCGCGACGACCGCCCTGACGACGCTTCCGACGTGAGGCATGGACCTTTCATACAAAACCCGCGCCGAGCCACTCCAAAGTTCCACGGCGCGAACGGCGCCGCGAGCGGGATTCTCCCGTCGGGGTCGATCGGCCGCGCCGAGCACGCGATGCGAGGAAGCATCCGATCTTGCTCCGACCGTTGCAGGGCCGGCGCACGCCGGGCGTCGATCGGACGCGGCGCCGCGTCGAGGCGGCACGTCGGGCCTCCTTTCGCCACTTCGGCGGGGGCGGCGCGTCACTCCAGCCCGAGCGTGTCTTTCGTCTCGCCCGGCGGCACCTTTTCGGTGTACGGGTCCGCGAGCCAGGCGTCGTAGGCGGCCTTGGCGTCGTCGGAGGCCTTCGCGTCGCGGCGGAAGGTGCGGCGCCCGGCGAGCGGCAGCGTGATCGTCAAGGGGACTTCGGCGACGCCGCGTTTGACGACGATCTCGTAGACGTGGTCGCCTCCGACCGCGGCGAAGAGGTCGCCGAGGGCGCGGCCTTCGGACGTGTGCGCTTCGACGCCTTCGACCTTCGTCAGCACGTCGCCGTCCTTGAGCCCTTCGCTTTCGCCGAAGACGGAGGCGTCGCGGAAGACGAACCGCCCGTCGACGACCTCGAGGCCTTCCGCCGTCGCGAGACGCTCGGCCAGCGCGGGGTTCGGCTCGCGGACGCCGCGCGTCTCGACCCCGACGAAGGCGAGCACGTCGGCGTACGGCAGCTCGGACGTGCCTTCCACGTAGCGCCGGAAGAACTCCTTGAGGTCGACGCCCGCCGCCGCGGACATCTCGCCGACGAGCGCGTCGTCGTCGAAGCCCGGCTTCGGATAGGCGTACTTCGCGTACAGCGCGCGCATCACGTCGTCGAGCGAGCGGGCGCCGCCGGTCTCTTCCCGGATGACGAGATCGAGAAGGAGCCCGAGGATCTTGCCCTTGTTGTAGTAGTCGAGACCGCGGCCGAAGATCTGCGCGGCGTAACCGCGATCGAACGCGAGCCACGACGTCGTCGTGATCGGCTCGTCGAAGCGGATGCGCGTCCCCTGCAGGCGGTTCACCTCGCCGCCCCACGACTCCCACCACTTGCGGTCGTTCCACAGCCCCGTGCGGCGGCACGTCAGGTCGGCGTAGTAATCGGTGACGCCCTCCGAGAACCAGAGGTGCTTCGTGCGGCACGGCGCCTGATAGTCGAACGGCCCGAGCGCCTTCGGGCGCAGGCGCTTCACGTTCCAGAGGTGGAAGAACTCGTGGGCGAACAGGGAGTCGAACACTCCCGGCCCGTTGTCGCGGATCAGCCGCATCGGCACGGCGTCGGTCTGAGAGGTCAGGTGCTCGAGGCCCCAGCCCACGCCTTCGTGCAGGTGCACCTCGTAATGCGTGAACGGCGCGCCGCCGAACATGCCGACCTGGTGGCGGATGATGCGACGCAGCAGATCTTCGGTGGACTGCAGAGGGAACTTCGGGTCGCGCCGGTCGATCACGAGCGCATAGGTCGCGTCGCCTACGGTGAAGTTGCGGATCGTGAGATGCCCCATCTCCACGGGCGCGTCGACGATCTCGTCGTAGTTCGGCGCCTTGAAGACGTG
>DASPNK010000387.1:0-6950 GCA_035626575.1 Planctomycetota bacterium
TTCGTCTCGATGAGCAGCTGCACGTACTGCTCGTACTCCGAGTAGGAGTTGAAGTGGTCGGGCAGGCCGGTGCGCGGGAAGCGGCGGAAGATCGCGGTGCGCGCGCTGGAGAGCCCGGTGTCGCGGCCCTGCCAGAACGGCGACGAGCACGACAGCGCGACCAGGTGCGGGATGAAGTTCTTCGCCGCGTTCATCACGTGGATGCGGGCGTCGGGGTCGCGGATGCCGAGGTGGCAGTGCATCCCGTAGATCAGGTTGGATCGGACCACGTCCCCCATGTCGTTGGCGATCTGCAGGTACCGCTCGCCGGGAGAGAGCCTGACGTCGCGCCAGTTGGTGATGGGGTGCGTCGACGCGGACACGACCGCCAGCCCCTGCTTCCGGGCGAGGCCGATCATGGTGCGGCGCAGCTCGACGATCTGCTCCGTGATCTCCTTCACGTGCTGACAGACCGTGGTCACCACCTCGACCACCGGGCTGTGGAACTCGGGGCGGATGTGCGTGCCGTAGATCGCCTCGCCTTCGGCCAGCAGCGCCTGCGTATCGGAGCTGAGCTCGCGCGTGCGGCCGTCGACGATCTGGTACTCCTCCTCGACGCCGAGGGTGGGGATCTCGAAGCCGTGAGCCTGCAGACCGGAATAGAGGTTCATGGTCGGCCTCGCGTCAGGGGGAGACGCCGTCGGCGGGGATGACGAGCACGGGCACCTGGCCGCCGCCGCTCGTCACGTTGCTGATGGCCCCGGCGGCGAGACGCGCCAGCGTCCCGCGCACGCGGCCGAAATGCACGTAGGGGTCGAGGTCGACCGTCATCGGCGCGTCCTCGAGATCCCGGTCGAAAAGCGGAAACGGCTCGTCGGTCGTCGCGACGCGGAGTTGGGCGACCCAGTGGCCTTTGGTCGCCTCCAGCAGCACGTCTTCGAACGTCGCGCGGTCGACCGCCCACCCGAGCGTCACGCCGCGCCCGCCGTAGTCGTCGGCGGGCTTGAGCACGACGCGCTCGCGCTGCAGCAGGAGGTATTGCAGAAGGTCGACCGTCCGCCCGTCGACCTCGGTCTTCGTCTCCCGCACCTTGCGCGTCCACGGCACGTGCCGCGCGACGACGCGCTTCTCCTCGGCCGTCATCCATTCGGCGCCCGCCGGCCCGTCGCCGGTGAGCAAGGCGAACAGCGTCTTCTTGTGGAGCAGCTTGCACCGGAACGGATTGACCATCGCGATCGCGCGGTCGCGGTACGCCTCGAACAGCGGCCGGACCTCGCTTTCGCGCGCAAGGAACTCGTTGACGAGCACGCGGCGGTAGACGAGGTCGAACGGCGCGCCGTGCGCGATCAGGCGGCCGTCGACGTAGTCGAGCCGTCGCGGATCCTCGACCTCGCAGCGGAAGCCGCGCGCGCGGAAGTAGTCGCGCAGGATGTAGAACTCGTCGACCGTGGGGAGGTCGAGGTAGTCGGTGATGAGGATGCGCGGCGCCGACGTCTTCCCCGCGGCGCGCCACGCCAGCAGGAGGTCGTGCAGCACCGCCTCGCGCATCGGAAGGAAGCGCCCGCCGGTGCGACGGCGGATCTCCGCGGTCAGCGGATGCTCTTCGAACGCCGCCGAGATCGCGTCGGCGTATCCCGCTCCCGCGGGGTTCTCGGCGTTCAGCTCCACGAAACGCGGCCCGTCGGGCCCGAGGAAGGAGTCCCACCGGGTGAACGGCGCCGGGTCGGGAACGAGCGGCTCCGGCGCGAAGAGGCGCGCCTCGCCTTCGCTCACCTCGAGGAACGCCCGCAACGCGGGCTCGGCGAGGATGCGGTCGGCGAGCCGGCGCGTCGCGCCCGAAAGCACGCCGCAGACGTACTCGATCTCGGCGTATTCCGATTCCGAGAGGAACTTCGGCCGCAGCGTGCGCACCAGCTCGCGATCGCCGTAGCGCGCGCGCAGCTCGCGGAGGCGCGTCCGCAGTACGGGCACGGAGTCGCGCCAGCGGGGAAGATCGCGATCGAGCAGCGAGCGAAAGAGTCGGATCGCGTCCATGCGGGGTCGACGGCGGCCGGCATCGTAAGCCCGCCCCGCGCGCGCGTCCACGTTGGTCGCGCCCGACGCGGCGCATACCATCCGCCCCCGTGAAGGCGCTGCTCCTCTCTTCGGAGGTGTTCCCGTTCGCCAAGACGGGGGGCCTCGGCGACGTGGCGGGCGCGCTTCCGAGGGCGCTGAAAACCCTCGGCGTCGACGTGGCGGTGGCCACGCCGTTCTACCGGAAGACGCGGAAGCGGAAGGACCGTCTCGAAACGGTCGCCGAACGCGTGCCCTGCCGGTTCGCCGGCGCCGACCGGCCGTTCCGGCTCCTGCGCGGCGTCCTTCCCGGTC
The DNA here is from genome assembly GCA_035626575.1 of Planctomycetota bacterium. Taxonomy (GTDB): domain Bacteria; phylum Planctomycetota; family CAIWVZ01; genus DASPNK01. The sequence continues at coordinate 2,347 of DASPNK010000387.1, forward strand.
CCGAGCGCGTCCCGGTGTACTTCGTCGAGAACGAAGGGATGTTCGAGACCGACGACGCCCTCTACGGCGACGCCCCGGGTTCCTACGGCGACGGGCACCTTCGGTTCCTCTACTTCGCGTTCGCGGCGCTCGAGCTTCCGGCGGCGCTCGGGTTCGCGCCCGACGTCTGGCACCTCCAAGACTGGCAGGCGGCGGCCGTCGCGCCGCTGCTGCGGTGGACGAAGAACGGCGACCCCGCCGCGCGCCGCGCCGCGACGGTCCTCACCATCCACAACCTCGCCTATCAGGGCGCTTTTCCCCTCGCCGACCTCCGCGACGCCGGCGTGCCGGAGGAGCTGCTCCTCGAAGGCCGCCTTGCGCAGAACGGGGGCGGCAATCTCCTCGCGGCGGGCATCCGCTACGCCGACGCCCTCTCCACCGTTTCGGCGACGTACGCGCGCGAGATCCTGACGCCGGAGTTCGGCGCCGGGCTCGATCCGGTGCTGCGCGAGCGCGAGTCGCTGCTCGTCGGCATCGTCAACGGGCTCGACCTCGACGTGTGGGACCCGGCGCGCGACGCGAACCTGCCGGAGGGCTACGACGCCGCCCGTCTCGAGCCCAAGACGCGCGTGAAGGCGGAGCTGCTGAAGCGGTGCGGGCTCGAAGCGACCGACGGCCCCGTCTTCGGCGTCGTCTCCCGTTTCGCGGCGCAGAAGGGCCTCGAGACGGTGCCGCCCGCCATGGCGCCGATCCTCGAAGCCCGGCCCGACGTGCGGCTGGTGGCCCTCGGATCCGGCGAGCCCGACGTCGAGAAGGCCTTCCGCGACCTCGCGCGACGCCGACCGAAGCAGGTCTACGTGCGCGTCGGCTTCGACGAAGCGTTCTCCCACGTCGTCGAAGCGGGCGTCGACTTTTTCCTGATGCCGTCGAAGTTCGAGCCGTGCGGCCTCAACCAGCTCATCTCGATGCGCTACGGGACGCCGCCGATCGTGCGGAAGACCGGCGGCCTCGCCGACACCGTGGTCGACGTCGACGCCGCGGCGGCCGACCGGCCCGCCACGGGCTTCGTCTTCCGCGAACCGACCGCGGCGGCGTTGGAGCGCGCGGCGCGGCGCGCCCTTTCGCTCTACGACCGCGCCCCGGCGAAGCTCGCGGCGATGCGCCGTGCGGGCATGACCGCCGACTGGTCGTGGGACCGGTCGGCGCGCGACTACGTCCGACTCTTCGAAACGGCCCGCGAGCGGCGCCGTCGCGGGTCGATCCACCTCGAAGGCCTCGTGCCGCCGCCTCCCGTCGAAGAGCCGCTGGAGCCTTACCTCCCGCCGCTCCCGGAAGTCCCGGACACCTACGACCGCGACGCGCTCTTCGCCGCGGCGCGCGATCCGTGGACGCTGTACGCGACCTGGGAGATCGGCGGGCCGGAATCGCGACGGCGCCTCGAGCGCCTCTCCGACGACGAGCGCCGCCGCCTCACCTACCTGCTCCGCGTCGTCGAGTTCACGCGGCGTGAAACGCGCGACCTCGACGTCGGCGGCTTCGCCCGCGACTGGTTCGTCGACGCGACGCCCGGCGCCACCTACGACGTCGAGCTGCTGGCGAAGGTCGGAGACCGTCCGCCCGAGCTGCTGATGACCGCCGGCCCGGTGACGCTGCCGCCGGCCGGGCATCCCGACGATCCCGAGGGGGCGCCGTGACGCCGGCGCCGGCCCGTTGCTGCCTCGTGCTCCACGGGCATCTCCCGTGGGTGCACCACCCGGCTCACGCCGACTTCCTCGAAGAGGACTGGTACTTCGAAGCGTGCGTCGAGACCTACCTGCCGCTCCTGTTCATCCTCGACGACCTCGCCGCCGCCGGCGTCCCCACGCCCGTCGCGATCGGCCTCACGCCGCCGCTTCTCGAGATGTTCCGCGCGCCCGCGCTCCTCTCGAAGCTCGAGCGGCACCTCGACCGACGCTGCGCGCTCGCCGACGCCGAGGTCGCGCGCCTGAAGGACGACCCCGTCGCCGGAAAGACCGCGCGGCACTATCGCGGGCGCTTCCGCCAGATGCGCGAGGCCTTCGCGCGCGAGCGCGGCGATCTGCTCGGCGCGTTCCGCCGCCACCAGGTCGCGGGGCGGATCGAAATCCTCGCCTCCTGCGCGACGCACGCCGTCCTGCCGCTCGTCGCGACCGAAGCCGCGCGGCGCCTGCAGGTGCGGGTCGGCGTCGCGCTCTACCGCGAGGCGTTCGGGATCGCCCCCCGCGGGTTCTGGCTCCCCGAATGCGCGTACGCGCCCGGCGTCGACCGCCTCCTCTCCGAGGAGGGTCTCGACTACGTGGTCTTCGAGACGCACGGCGTGCGCGGCGCCGGACCGACCAGCCCCTTCGGCGTGCATCGCCCGCTCACGTTGCCGTCCGGCCTGAAGGCGCTCGGCCGCGATCAGGCGTCGGGGCGGCAGGTGTGGTCGTCGGCGACGGGATATCCCGGCGACCCGGTTTACCGCGAGCTGTATCGCGACCTCGGATTCGACGCGCCGTACGACTACGTCAAGCCGTGGCTGCACGCCGACGGGCTCCGCCGCAACGTCGGCTTCAAGTACCACCGCGTCACCGGCAAGGTCGAACTCCACCGGAAGGAGCCGTACGACGTCGATGCGGCGAAGGCCCGCGCCCGCGAACACGCCGCGCATTTCCTGGATTCGCGCGACGCCGACGCCGCGCGGCTCCGCGACCGCCTCGGCGCGGCGCCGCTGATCGCCGCGCCCTACGACCTCGAGCTATTCGGCCACTGGTGGCACGAAGGGCCGTGGTTCCTCGAAGCGCTGTTCCGGCGCGCCGCGGAGAGACCCGGCGGCGTCGTGCTCTCGACGCCGTCGCAGGCGCTCGCCGACGGGGGACCGGCGCCGCGCGCTTACGCGCATCTCTCGACGTGGGGCAAAAACGGCTTCCTCGAGATGTGGTGCGGGCCGGAGACGTCGTGGATCGTCCGTCATCAACACGAGCTGGAGCGCCGCCTCGCCGAACGCGTCCGCGCGACACCCGCGCCGACGCCGCGCGCCGCGCGCATCCTCGACCAGATGACGCGCGAGCTGCTGCTCGCGCAGTCCTCCGACTGGGCCTTCATCCTTTCGATGAAGACCTCGACGCATTACGCCGAGATGCGCGCCCGGGGCCACGTCGCACGTTTCCTCGAGCTTGAGAAGCTCCTCGACGCGCCCGACGCGTCGCTCGAGGCTCTGGAGGAGGCGGAGGCCGACGACTCCCTCTTCCCCGGCCTCTCCTACCGCGCCCTCGACGGCGGCCCGCTCATCCGCGGCGGCCGCCTCGGCATCGCGCCTCCTCCGTCGCGCGGCTGACGCGCGAGGCGCGAAGCCCCGCGTCGGGAGACGGCGTCAGTCGACCTCGACGATCCGCATCTCCGCCGTGGTCGGCGGGATTTCAGGCTGCGCCCACTCGTTCCAGAGCACGTGGGCGACGGCGATCACGGCCGGGCCGATGAAGACGCCGATGAGGCCGAACGCCGCCACGCCGCCGAGCACGCCGAAGAAGACGAGGAGCAGCGGGAGCGACGTGGCCTGCGAAATGAAAAGCGGGCGGAGGAAATTGTCGGCGCTGCTGATCACGCCGACGCCCCACAGCGCGAGCAGAAGGCCGTGCCACCACGGCGCGCCGTTGGCGACGATGACGGCGGCCAGCGGCAGGTAGATGAGCGGCGGACCGAACGGGATGAAGGCGACGACGAAGGTCGCGAGCCCGAAGAGCAGCGGCACCGGGGTCTGCGCGAAGTAGAAGCCGACGCCGGCGAGGACCGCCTGCGCGATGGCGGTGACCACCGTGCCGTAGACGGCGCCCTTCACCGTGGCGCGCACCGCGCGGAGGAGCGCCTCGAAGCGCGAGCCGCCGATGCGGATGGCGACGCGCTGCACCTGCACGGCGACGCGCGCGCCGTACCGGAAGAGAAAGAAGGCGGCGAAGAGGCAGATGACCAGGTGCGCGACGGTGCGGAAGAAAAATCCGACGACGTCGCCGAGCACCGGCAGCGCGCGGCCGGCGAGCTGCTGCGCGTCGACGACGAATTTCCGCGCCTCCTCCTCCTTGAATCGGGATTCGAACAGCTCCTGGGCCTTGGGCCCCACCTGCGGCAGCTTGACGACCCACTCCGGGAGCTTCGCATCGGGTTGTTGGAGCCACTGCTGCGTCGCCTGCACCGCGCTCCGCGCCTCCTTCACCAGCGCGGTCCCGACGGCGCCCGCCGGGCCGATGATCAGCACGAAGATGAGGAGCACCATGATCAGCGAGGCGAGTCCCGGCCAGCGCGGCATCGCGTGCAGCAGGCGCCGGTAGAGCGGCCAGCCCGCGAGGGTGAGCACCGTCGCCCATCCGATCGGGACGAGGAACGGCCGAAGGACCGCGTGCAGCGCGACGAGAAGGAGCGCGGAGAACAGGAGCAGAAGCGCCCGACGGAGCCGCTCCTGGGCCTCCGACTTCCCGTCGTGTCTCGAGTCCGACATCGCCGCGGGGAGATTAGTCGAAAGCCGCCGGACGTTCCTTCGACGCGCGGCCTCGGGCTTCGACGACGCGTAAGGTTGCGTGAAGCGGGGCGCGAGGAGCGGCCGCGAAAGCTCGGGCGCGCGCGCTTCGACGAGC
>DASPNK010000388.1:0-5106 GCA_035626575.1 Planctomycetota bacterium
CGGAGCGCGGCGCCGTCGGCCCCGCCGACGCCGTGCGCTGCCACTTCCACGTGCCGATCTACGCCCGCGCCCGCGCGCCGCTCGACGTCACGTCGGACCGGCTCGGCGCCGTCGTCGCGCACGGGCGCGCCGCGGGCTGCCGGCACTTCGAGACCGAGACGTACACCTTCGACGTCCTGCCGCCCGCGATGCGGTCCGCGGGTCTCGCCGACCACCTCGCCGCCGAGCTCGCGTTCGCCGCCGCGCTCTTCGACGGGCGTCCCGCGTGAACGCGCCGCCCTCCGCGCCCGGCGCGACGCCGACGTCGTGGCGCGAGGTCCTCCGCTTCTGGGCTCCCGTCGCGGTCTACGGCCAGATCCTCACGCTGTCCCAGCCCGCGGTGAGCGCGGTCCTCACCCGCGCGCCCGACGCCGACGCGGCCGTGCCGGCGTACTTCCTCGCGCTGCACTTCAGCGTGCTCGCCAACAGCCTCGTGCTTCCGGGCCTCAACGTCGCGACCGCGCTCGTCCGCGACCGCGCCGCCTTCTTCGTCGTCCGCCGCGCGCTCTTCCTCCTCGGGCTCGCCTCGTTCGCGCTCTGCGCCGCCTGCGCCGCGCCCGGGCTCGGCGACCTCGTGTTCGCGGGCGCCATGGGCCAGTCCGATCCGCGCATCGTCGAAGGAGCGCGCCGCGCGCTGCTGGTCCTCGCGTTCGGCGCGCCGGCCATCGCCTGGCGCGGGGCGCTGCAGGGCGCGACGCTCGCGCAGCGCGGCGGCGGGCGCCTCGTGACGGCGACGCTCGGGCGCCTCGTCATGGTCGTCGCGGTCGCGGGGGGCCTCGCGAGCTTCGCGGGCGTCGACGGCGCTACGGCGGGCGCCGCCGCCGTGACGCTCGGCCTCTGGACCGAAGCGGGGGCCCTCGCCTGGCGTCTGCGGGCCGACGGCGGGCGCCTCCCCGAAAAGTCCTCCGAGCCGCCGCTTGCGACGTCGACCGTGCTCCGCTTCGCCGCGCCGCTGGTGCTCGGCCACCTCGCCTGGACGCTGCAGCGACCGCTCATCAACGCCGCGCTGGGGCGCCTGCCGGACAAAGAGGCGACCGTCGCCGCGTTCGGCCTTCTTCACGGCCTGACGCTTTTCATCTCCGCGCCGCTCTGGGCGTTCCAGACCACGTCGATCGTCTTCGGAGCGACCGCGCGCGGCCGCCGCGTCACGGCGCGGTTCGCGGCCGCGGTCTCGGCGGGCGTCGCCGGCGCGGCGTGGCTTCTCTTCCTCGTCGCCGGGCCGGCGCGTTTCCTCGACGCTCTTTACGATCTCGACGGACCGACGCTCGCGCTCGCGGCGCCGGCGCTCCTTTTCGTCGCGGTCGATCCCCTCGTCCACGGGTTGCGCTCGTTTTCGTCGGGCCTCCTCATCGGCGCCGGCCGGACGCGCGCCGCCGGGATCGCCGTCTCCTTTAAAGTCGGCGTGACCGCCCTCGTCGGCGCGCTGGCCACGGGGTCCGGCTACGCGGGCAACGGCGTGCGCCTCGGCATGGGCCTCTACGTCGCGGGGACGATGCTGGACTGCGCGGCGCTCGGTCTTGCGAGCCGCCGCCTGCGACGTTCGGCCGACCCCGCGCTTGACGCTCCGACCGCGCCTCCCGAGAATCGCCGGCCTCCCGGAGTGTGATCCCCATGCCGACGCCGTACGAGATCGTGGAGGAGGTCCGCGCGTTCAAGGAACCCTGGGAGCAGCGGTTCTCCCTGCCCTGGTTCGAGGACCGCACCGCGGGCTCGGTCTGGCGGCACAAGCTGGTGCATCTCGTGGCTCAGCTCCCCGACGGCCTCTTCGAAGACGTCGTCGGACTCATGCTCGACGAGCCGTCGTTCGCGATCCGCGGCGTCGCCCTTCACATCGCGCGGATGCGCGGGGCGAAGGTCTTCGCCGACAAGGCCGCGGCGCTCCTCGACGACGCGTCGGTCAACGTCCGCGCGCTCGCGGCGGCGGCGATCGGCCAGTTCGGCGACGACGCCGGCGTCGAAGCGCTGCTCGAGACCAAAGACGGGGAGAACGTCGAAGTGAAGAAGGCCGTCGTCGACGCCTTCAAGCGGCTTCGCGACGTGCGCTGCATCCCGTTGATGGCGCGCTGGGCGGGGCGCGTCGGCGAAGACGATCGCCTGCGTCGCGCCGCCTGCGAGACCCTCGGCGCCATCGCCGACGACGCGGCGATGCCGGTGCTGCAGCGCGTGCTCTTCGACGACGTGGTGGCCGACGACATCCGCGGCGAGGCGGCCCGGGCCATCGGCCTCATCGGCGGCGCCGAGGCCCGCGGTTTCCTCCTGCAGGCGCTCGGCAGCGATCGGCCGTGGGTGCGGGCGAAGGCGATCGAAGGGCTCGCCCTCCTGCGCGACGCCGGCGTCATGACCACGGTCCTGCCTTACCTCGCGCCGACCCACCCCTGGATGGTCCGCCTCGCGGCGATCGAGGCCGCCGCGCGCACGGGCGGCGCCGCTTCGCTCGAGCACCTCGCGCCGCTGCTCGAGGACCGCGAGATCCAGATCCGCGGCATGGCGTGCGTCGCCCTCGGGCTCGTCGGCAACGTCGCCGCACAGAAGAAGCTCAAGCGCGCGCTGGAGGACAAGGAGCGCGTCGTGCGCGCGCAGGCGCTCGAGGCGCTGGCCCGGGCGTCGGGCCGCGACTTCGGGTTCAAGGTCGAGCAGCACGTCTCCGCGCTCGACGCGAAGGCGCTCGACGCGGCCATCAAGGCCGCGATGGCCTGGGAGCCGGCCTGAGGGGCGTCGGAAGGCGGCGCAAGCGAAGGCTGTTCAGCGTCACCGAAACGCTGGACAACGCCATCGCCGCGCCGGCAAGCGCCGGCGGCAGGCGGACGCCGAGCCACGGATCGAGCGCGCCCGCCGCCAGCGGCAGCGCGGCGACGTTGTAGGCGAAGGCCCAGAAGAGGTTCTGCCGGATCACGTGCAGCGTCGCCGAGGCCAGCCCCATCGCCTCGACGACGCCCGACGGCTCGCCGCGGAGGATCAACACGTCGCTCGACGCCGCCGCGACCGCGGCCCCGCCGCCCATCGCGAGGCCGACGTCGGCCTGCGCGAGTGCGGGCGCGTCGTTCACGCCGTCCCCCGCCATCGCGACCTTGAGGCCGCGGGCCTGGAGCGCGCGCACCGCTTCGATCTTGTCGGCGGGCAGCGCGCCGGCGACGACCTCGCCCGCTTCCGGCCGGAACCCCGCCGCGCGCGCGGCCCGTTCCGCCGCGGCGGAATGGTCGCCGCTGAGCATGAGCAGCCGATACCCCGCCGCGCGCAGCGACGCGATCACGTCGGCGGCGCCGGGCTTCAGCGCGTCGGCGGCGCCGAGCGCGCCAGCGTAAGCCCCGTCGACCGCGGCGAACAACGGCGTGAGACCCAGGGCGGCGAGCCGTGCGAGGTCGGCGTCGACCGCCGCGGAATCGACTCCGCGCTCGAGGACGAAGGCGCGCCCTCCGACCGCGACGTCGCGGCCTTCGACCCGCGCGACCACGCCCCGGCCCGGCGCCGCCCGGAATTCCGACGCCGCCGGAATGCGGAGTCCGCGCGCCTCCGCGGCCGCGACCGTCGCGCGTCCGAGCGGATGTTCGGCGCGCCGCTCCGCGGCGGCTGCGAGAGCGAGCAGTCGGTCGGCGTCGAACGGCGACGCGGGGGCGACGTCGACGACCGTCGGGCGTCCTTCGGTGAGCGTGCCGGTCTTGTCGAAGACCACGACGTCGACGTCGGCGAGCGACTCGAGGGCGCGTCCGCCCCGCAGCAGGAGGCCCGACGCCGCGCCGCGGCCCGCCGCCGTCATGACCGCCGTCGGCGTCGCGAGGCCGAGGGCGCAGGGGCAGGCGACGACCACGACCGCGACGAACGCGAGGAGCGCGTCGGCGGCGCGCGTTTCGGGCGCGCCGAACGCGAGCCACGCGCCGGCGGAGAGCGCCGCGAAGGCGAGGACGAACGGCGTGAAGATCCCCGCGAGGCGGTCCGCCTGACGCGAGATCTCCGGTTTGGCGCCCTGCGCCTCGCGGACGAGACGGATGATGGTCCGCAGCGCGGAGGCCCCGCCGACCGTCGTCGCCCGGACGTGCAACGCGCCTTCGCCGTTGAGCGAGCCGCCGACGACCGTCGCGCCCGGCGCCTTGGGGACCGGCGCGCTCTCGCCGGTCAACAGCGATTCGTCGACGGACGAGGTCCCGTCGACGACCGTGCCGTCGGTCGGCACGCGGTCGCCCGGACGCACCAGCGTCACGTCGCCGGTCCGGACGTCGCGGAGCGGCGTTTCGCGGACGGCGCCGCCCGGTTCGACGACGAACGCCGTCTCCGGCGCCAGACCGGCGAGCCGTCGCACGGCGTCGCCGGTCCGGCGGCGCGCGCGGGCCTCCATCAATCTCCCGAGCAGCACCAGCGTGAGCACCGCCGCCGCCGCTTCGAAGAAGATCGGCGGGCCGGCGTGTCCGGCGTGTCCGGCGCCGCCCATGGCGTCCGGCGCGAACATGCCGAGGAGCGAGCCCGCGAAGGCCGTCCACACGCCGAGCGCGACCAGGACGTTCATGTCGGCGGAGCGGCGCCGCAGCGCGGCGATCGCCGCGCGCGTGATCGGCGCGCCGCCGTAAAGCAGCACGGGCGCGGTGAGCGCCGCCTGCGTCCAGGGCGACCACGGCCCTTCGAGGGCGTCGATCGCGCCGTGGTTCATTCCGAGCACGACGGTCGGCGCCGCCAGGGCCGCGGAGACGACGAAGCGCCGACGGAGGTCCGCCGTCTCGGCCGCGGCGGCCTCCTCGAGCGGATCGCGATCGTCGCCGTCGTCGGGGGGCGCGCCCGCGAGGCGCCGCTCTTCGGACGCGACCGACGCCGCGGGCACCTCGTATCCGAGCCCGCGCACCGTCTCGGCGATCCGCGCCGGGGTCGACGCGGCCGGGTCGAACGCCACGCGCGCGCGCGCCGTGCCGTAATTCACCTCGGCCGAGACGACTCCGGGCGCCTTCCGCAGCGCGGCCTCGATGCCCGACGCGCAACCCGCGCAATGCATGCCGCCCACCGGAAGCTCGAGCGTCGCCGGCGGCGGCGCGGCGGAAGGGTCGGCAGGTGCGGTCATGGCGGGGCGGCTCCGGCCGCACCGTA
>DASPNK010000389.1:0-8368 GCA_035626575.1 Planctomycetota bacterium
CAGCGGCGGCGTCCGGGCGCGGAGGTCGTCGAGAATCGCCCACATCTCCTCGTCGCCGGGAATGCGGGCCAGGCGGTCGGCGTTCCGCCGCAGCTCCTTCGGCGGCTGGGCGCCGCGCAGCAGAAGCTCTGCGAGCGCCGCGAGGCGCGTCGGCGTGAGGGAGAGCCTCTCGTCGACGCGGTGCTTCCACCGACGGACGCGCCCGCCGTCGACGTAGGTGGCCCACTTCTTGTCGAAGAGCGACGCGAGGGCGCCCGCGACCTCCCATTCCTGAAGGTTCATGACGGGGTCGCGACACGTCTTCTGATTGCAGCCGACGAGCACGTCCCGCGTCGACAACGGATACGCGTCGGGCGTCGCGAGCTGCTTTTCGATGAGAACGCCGAGGATCCGGCGTTCGGTCGGGTCGATCTCGGCGTCCACCTCGTTCTCCGCGCCGAGTGTAGCGGAGGCGCGTCGCCGAGCGCCGCCCGGACGGGTGCGCCGAGTATCATCCGCCGCTCATGTCGGGATGGACGGCGTGGTTGGCGGCGGGGACGCTCGCCGCAGCGTTCGGCGCGGCGCCGCCCGCGGGCGCGGGGTCCGCGAGCCCCTCCGTCGCCGTCTCCGCTCCGCAGGACCCCGAGGCGCGCGCCCGGCGCCTTTTCGAGTCGGGGCGCTACCAGTCCGAGCTTCCCGACGGCTCGGCGGTCGACGTCCCGGAGGTCGAAGACGACGACCGGCCGCGCCGTCGGCGCGCCGACTCGCCGTCCTTCGGCCGGATGGGCGACACGGCCAACGTGGTCTGGATCATCGTGCTCGTGGTCGGCTTCGTCGCGGTCGCGGCGATCGTCGTGCACGGGATGATCCGGCGCGGCGGGGCTCCGACCGCGCAGGCCGCGCGCCCTAAGAAGGTCGTTCCGACGACGTCCATGGCGCCGCCTCCGGAGGCGGCCGAAGATCCGGCGCTCGCGGCGTCGGAGGGGCGTTTCGCCGACGCCTGCGCCGCCCTGCTTCGCCGCGCGCTCCACCGCGCGCTCGCTCCCCGCGGCCCGGGCCCGGGAATGACGTCGCGCGCCGCCGTCGCCGCCGCCGCCGCGCCGCCCGCGGCGAAGCGCGCGCTGGCCGACCTCGCCGCGCACGTCGAGGGCGTACGCTTCGCCGGCGCTCCGGCCGACGTCGAGGCGTGGCGCGAGGCGGTGCGCCGCGCCCAGGCGTACGAGGCCGCCTCGGAGCGCCGCGCGTGAACGGGGGCTTCCGGCGCGGAGGAGTGATCGCGCTCGCGGTCTTCGCCGTCGCGGCGGGCGCCGCATGGATCGTCGCGGGCGTGCGCGGCGTGGTCGCCGAACCGGCGTCGGCGGACGTCGACGGCTTCAGCGCGTCGGCGATCGGCCACCGCGCGTTCTACGAGCTGCTGCGCGACGGCGGCTTCCGCGTCCGGAGGTCGCGCTTCGGGACGGCGCGCCAGGCCGGCCCGGGTTCGCTCACGATCTTCCTGGAGCCCGGGGACGGCGACGCGGTCGCCGAAGCGCTGTCGCAGCCGGGCGCGACCGTCCTCGCGGCGCTGCCGAAGCGCGCTTTGGTGAAGGCCGACGACGGATGGGCCCGGCAGGTGCGCCTGCGCGACGTCGGCGACGCCCGAGGGATCCTCAGGGAGATCGCGCCGACCCGGGACGGCGTGGTGCGGAAGGCGGGACCCGCGCCCGCGACCTGGGGCGACGATCTTCCGCCGCCGCCCGCCGTCCCGGCGCCCCAGCGTCTCGCGCCGTGCGGCGGAACGGCGGTCGTCGACGGGCCGGACGGCGTCCTGCTGGCCCGCTACGACCTCGGCGGCTCGACGCTGTGGGTGCTGGCGGACCCCGACCACGTCGCCTCCCACGGGCTCGCCGTCCCCGGCGGCGCGTCGTTCGCCGAAGCCGTCGTGCGCGCGGCGCTCCCGCGCCCGGACGCGTCGATCGTGATCGACGAGACGGAGCACGGGCACGTCGAGCAACCAGGGTTCTGGACGCGTTTCGGCACGCCGCCGTTGTCGTGGATCCTCGTGCACGCGGCCGTCCTCTTCGGTCTGCTGACCTGGGCCGCCGCGGCGCGCTTCGGCCCGCCGATCGAAGACGAGCCGCCGTCGCCGGAAGGGCGCCGCGCGCTCACCGGACTCACCGCCGAGCTGATCGCGGCGGCGCCGGGAGGCCCGCAGGCGGCGGCGATGCGGACCGCCGAGCGGCGCCTTCGGGACGCCGCGGCGGAGGCCGGCGCCGACCCTGCCGCGCCGTTGCCCGCCCTCGCCGCGCGGCTGGACGCAGCAGCCGCCGCGCGCGGGCTTCCCCTGTTCACGCCGGCGTGGCGGCGCCTGACGGCGGCGGAAGGCAGGACCGCGCGCCGACGCGCCGAAGCGATCACGGAGGCGGCGGCCGAGCTGGCCGCCTGGAGAAAGGCTTGGCATGGAACTCGCGGACGTTCGCACGCTCGCTGAAGGGGTGCGGTCGGAGCTGGCTCGGGTCGTCGTCGGCCAGGAGCGTGCCGTCGACCTGATGCTCGTCGCGCTGCTCACGCAGGGCCACGTGCTGCTCGAAGGGCCGCCCGGCGTCGGCAAGACCCTGCTGGTGCGGGCGTTCGCCGGCGCGCTGCACCTCCGGTTCAACCGCGTGCAGTTCACGCCCGACCTGATGCCGGGCGACCTGCTCGGCGCCAACGTCTTCGACTTCCGGACCGGCCAGTTCGCGCTGACGAAGGGCCCCGTCTTCACCGACGTCCTGCTCGCCGACGAGCTCAACCGCACTCCGCCGAAGACGCAGGCCGCGTTGCTGCAGGCGATGCAGGAACGCGAGACCACGCTCGACGGCGTGACGCACGCCCTCGGCGCCGGGTTCATGGTCGCCGCGACCCAGAACCCGCTCGAGAACGAAGGCGTCTATCCGCTGCCGGAGGCGCAGCTCGATCGCTTCCTGTTCAAGATCGACGTCGGATACCCGTCCCTCGAAGAAGAGCGCGATCTCGTTCGGCGCCACGGGCGGAGCGCGGGGCCGCTCGACGTCCGCGCGTTCGGCGTGACGGCGGTCGCCGACCTCGACGCACTGATCGCGGCGCGCGCGGCGGTCGCCGCGGTGCGGCTCGAAGACCCGGTGGCGGATTACGTCGTCGACGTCGTGCGGGCGACGCGCGAGCGCGACGACCTCCGCAGCGGGGCGTCGCCCCGCGCGGCGGCGACGCTGGCGGCGGCGGCGCGCGCCCGCGCCGCGCTGGCGGGACGCGACTACGCGCTCCCCGACGACGTGCAGGAGCTGGCGCCGTACGCGCTCGCGCACCGCGTGATCCTCGCGCCCACGGCGGAGCTCGAGGGACGCACGGCGTCGGACGTGATCGCGAGCGTGCTGCAGGCGACGCCCGTCCCGAGGTGATCGAAGTGGCCCTCGGACGCGGAATCCTCGCGCCGTCGCCGACGTTGATCGCCGCGACCGCGGCGCTGTCGGCGCTCGCGGCGGCGCCCGCCCTGCTCGGCGAGGGCGCCGTGGCGGCCTGGGCCGCGGCGCTCGGCCTGCTCGGCGGCGTGGCCGCCGTCGACGCCGCGCTGTGCCGTTCGCGGCGCTCCGTGTCGGCGGAGGTGCGTGCGCCGCGGGAGGCTTTCGTCGGCGGCCCGTGCGACGTCGCGCTGCGCGTGGCGCCCGCCGACGGTCGCAGCGCGCTCGTCTTCGAGGCGCGCCTCGACCCGGACCCGCGGTTCGACGCCGCCGAGCCCGCGAACGCGCGGGCGACGCGGGCCGCCCCCGCCGACGTCCTCTTCCCGCTCCGCGCCCGCCGCCGCGGCCCGGGCGCCTCCGTGCCGGTCCGGCTCCGCTGGAGGAGCCCGCTCGGCCTCTGGCGGCGCGTCGTGACGGCGGCGCACGCCGAGCTTCCCGCGGTGCAGCCCGATCTCCGCCCGGTGCGCGAGGCGGCGCGGCGCGCGACCCGCCTGGTCGGAGTCGGCGGCGGCGTCCGGCTGCGCACCACGCCCGGCGAGGGCTCGCACTTCGACGCGCTGCGGGAGTTCGCGCCCGGGCACGACCGCCGCGCGCTGCACTGGAAGGCGTCGGCGCGCCACCGGAAGCTCCTCGTGCGCGAGTTCCGCGCCGAAGGGTCGCGCCACGTGGTGTGCGCCTTCGACACGGGACGGCTCATGACCGAGCCGCTCGAAGGCCTCGCCAAGCTCGATCACGCGTCGCGCGCCGGGATGGCCCTGGCGTTCGACGCCGTGCGCGCGGGCGACGCCGTCGGGTGCTTTTCGTTCGCGGCGAAGCCCGGGACGTTCGTCCCGCCGGCGCCGGGGATGGCCGCCTTCCGCGCGATCTCCGCGCACGTCGCGACGCTGTCGGCCGACGCGGCGGAGACGAACTTCACGAGCGCGCTGGTGGCGCTGTCGACGGCGCTCCGCCGCCGCACGCTGGTCGTCGTCTTCACCGACTTCGCCGATCCGACGACGGCGGAGCTGATGATCGACCACCTGGCCGCGCTCGCCCGACGGCATCTCGTCCTCTTCGCGACCTTGCGCGACGCGGTGCTGGAGGCCGACGCCGACGCGCCCCCGCGGAACGTCCTCGACGTCTGCCGCTCCGCGACCGCGTTCGAGCTGGTGCGGGAGCGCGCGTCCGTGCTCGCCCGGCTACGAGGCCTGGGCGTGGAGACGCTCGACGCGCCGCCGTCGGCCTTCGACGCGTCGCTGATCGACCGCTACCTCGTCTACAAGCGCCGGGAGCGGCTGTGACAGAACGACGCCTGAAGAGCCTCGAATTCCGCCTCAGGCGCGTCGGCGAGTGGCGCGAGCTGGAGCGCATCGTCGCCCAGGCGGAGCGGGACGGGCTCGCGCGCCTCCCTCCGACCTCGGCCGCGCGGCTGCCGGTGCTTCACCGCGCGGCCTTGTCGTCGGCGTCGGTCGCGCGCGCCACGTCGCTCGACCTCGACCTGCTCAACTACCTCGGCGCGCTGACGGCCCGCTCGCACGCGGTGATCTACGGTCGACGCGCCCCGCTCCGCGACGCTTTCGGCGCGTTCTTCGCCGTCGACTTTCCCCGCGCGGTGCGCGCGCTGGCGCCTGCGACGGCGCTCGCCGCGCTGGCCCTGGCGGCCGGGGCGGCGACCGCGTGGCGCCTCGTCGCCGTCGACCCTTCGCGATACGTCGAGTTCGTGCCCGAAGCGCTGGCGCAGGGACGGACTCCCGCCTCTTCGACGGCGGAACTGCGTGCGGGGCTGTTCGACGGCGAAGGCGTCGCGTCGTTCGCCGCGCACCTGATGCTGCATAACGCCATGGTCGGCGTCGTCGCGCTCGCCGCCGGCATGCTCGGCGGTCTGCCGGCGCTGCTCGTGCTCTTTTCCAACGGCCTCATCCTCGGCGCCTTCGCCGCGCTCTACGCGAGCCGCGGTCTCGGCGTCGAGCTGTGGGGCTGGCTGCTTCCTCACGGCGTGACCGAACTCGGCGCGATCATCCTCTGCGGCGGGGCGGGCACGGCCCTCGGCGGCGCGCTGTTCTTCCCGGGGATGCGCACGCGCAGCGCCGCGTTGAAGCACGTCGGGGCCTCGGCCTCGACGGCGGTCATGGGCTCGTTCCTGCTGTTCGTTCTCGCCGGGATCATGGAGGGCGTCTTCCGTCAGGAGGTCCGCAGCACCGGCCTCCGTTACGCCGTGGCCGCGACGTTCGCCGCGTGGTGGGCGTTCTACTTCGGCGTGTTCGGACGCCGCCCGCGGCGGACGTCATGACCGAGACCATCCGCATTCCGACGCAGGAGGGGACCGAGATCTCCTTCGCGCCGGCGAGCCTCGCGGATCGCACGGCGGCGCTGCTGGTGGACCTGGTCATCCTCGCCGCGATCCTGGCCGGCGCCGGCTGCTGCGGCGGCGGTCTCGCGCGCGTCTCGATCGACGTCGCGGGAGTCTGGGTGCACGCGTCGCTCTTCCTCGCGCTGAACGTCTACTTCGCCGCCTTCGAGTGCGGGCGCCGGGGCGCGACGCCGGGAAAGAGGTTGCTCGGCATCCGCGTGATCGACCGGAACGGAGGCGTTCTCCGGCCGAGCGCGACCTTCCTGCGCGGAACGTCGCGATGGCTGGAGATCGCCGCCGTCGTGATCGCGTTCCACGCGTCCGAGTCGGCCTCGATGCCCTGGTGGGCGGAGCTCGGCGAGCGCTGCTGGGCGCTGCCGGCGGCCTGCGTGCCGTTCGTGCATCGACACGGCCTCCGCCTCGGCGACCTCGTGGCGGGCACGGCGGTGGTGCGGCGGCCCGTGCCGGTCTTGAGGCGCGACGTCGACCAGTCGGCGGAACAGGAGGCCTTCACGTCCGCCGAGCTCGACGTTTACGGCGAAGCCGAGCTGCACGTCCTCGAGTCGGTGTTGCGCACGCCGCCCGGCGCCCCCCGTGACGAGAAGCTGAGGGAGGCGTCGCGGCTGATCGCGCGGAAGATCGGCCGCGCCGCGCCCCCCGACCCCGAACGATGGCTGCGCGCCTTCTACGCGGCCCAGCGCGATCGCCTCGAGCGGCGGCTCGCGCTGGGGCGGCGGAAGAAGGACAAGCTCGACGCGGGCTGAGTCGCGACGTCAGGCGAAGGCGCGCGCCATCGAGGCGACGTCGACGCCTTCCTTCTCCTTCCGCAGCGCGAAGTACATCGCGGCGGAGGCGACGGCACCCAACGGGGCGAAAATGAGCGTCGGAATCTGCTGCAGGACCAAGGTCGTCTTCGAAACACCCTCCGGGCCGGCGAGCTGGAGCAACATGGTCGTGGCGACGGCGAGAATTCCCACGACGATTCCGAGGACGACGACCACCGCGAAGACGCCCCAGCGCCGCCCGCGCGTCAGATCCCGGCCGCGTCGCATCGCCGTGGACACGTCCGCGCCTTCCGCGATCGCGACGCACGGCGCCACGTTGTGCGCGACGGCGATCATGATCCCCGGGACGATGAGGAGGATCAGGCCGCCCGCCACGAGCAGACCGACGATGAAGGAAACCCCGAGGAGCGCGGGCAAACGGCGTAGCGCCGTCGTCACCGCGTCACTTGCGGTGACGCGCTCCCCTTGCAGGTCGGCGAGCACGAGTCGCGTCGCGGCGCCGGCCAGGAAGGCGTAGGCCACCATGGTGAAAACGCAGACGAGGAACTGAGCGCCGAAGCCCAGCATCGGCGTCCCGGTGCCGAAGCGGTCGGTGCGCGTTGCGAAGAGCTCGACGAGAATCGTCGGAAGGAAGGCGACGGCGCTGAGCGCGACCAGCCCGGGAAGATGCCGTATCCAGAGTCGGAACGAGACGCCGAGGATCGTGCCGGTATCGAAGCTCTGCATGGGGAGACGCTCCTTCGAGACGACGGTCAACCGAAAACGTCCGAGAGACTGCGGGTCGGCGCGCCCTCGCGCGCCGTGCGGAGGGCGACGTAACTCGTCGCCGCCGCGACGGCGCCGAGGGGGGCCGTGAGCGCGGCGCCGAGGAACGCGACCAGGGCGGAGGTCCCGAACGTGTCGCCCGCGACGGCGCCGGCGGTCATGGAGAGCGTCAGTGCGGCGCCGCGTCCGAGCAGGCCGAGCAGGAACTGGAGTCCCAGGAGCTTCCAGCGTTCGCCCGCGGTCAGGAAGCGCGCCCGCGCCAAGGCCTCGAGCCCTCCGACCGGTTCGGCCGCCGCGACGGCGGGCGCGGGAAGGAAAAGGCACGCGATGAAGATGGCCCACACATTTCCGAAAAGCGCGAGCAGTTTCGTCGAGCCCTCGGCGAAGTCGGCGAAGTCGCCGGGCAGCTTGAGAAGCGAGACGGCGAGCGTCGCGCCCGCGATCGCCCGCCACCGCGGCCCGAGGGTCTTCAATGCCGCGAAGACGCCCATGGGTCGCCCCTCGACGCCGGCCGTCGCGACGACGACGGCGGCGGCGCAGGTCGACGCGGTGACGAGAACGTCCTGGAGCATCCCGACGAGCACCCCGGCGGCGTCGCTACGGATCACGTCGCCCAGGAGCAACTGCGGCGCGGCGAACACCGCGCCGATCGCCAGGAACTCCGGAAATCGGCGTAGGTAGAGCCCGAAGGTGTCGGAGAGCGTCTCTCCGACGGAGAAGGATCGTTGCATCTCGTCGCCTGCGCCGGTCGCTTCGCGCGCGCGGACGGTACACCAACCGGGGTCTGAAACGGAAGGCCGGCCGCGGCGCCGCGCGGGACCCGGCGTCAGTAGCCGAACACGACGGCGAACCCCCCGGTCAGGTCCAACCCCAGCGGTCCCGCCGCCGGCGCGACGTAGGCCTGCAACACCAGCGCGACGCCGGCCAGCGTCGGGTCGAACGGCACGGGAACCGTGAGCGTCCAGGCGCCGGCGGCGTCGACGACGACCGGGGCGAGCACGACCGGCGCGGCGAGGTCGATCCAGACCGTGCAGCCCGCCGCGAGGGGCAGCGGG
>DASPNK010000390.1:0-3272 GCA_035626575.1 Planctomycetota bacterium
GACTACGTCGGCGTGTTCGTCGGCAAAGGCGACGTCGACGGATCGCGGCGGCTCGCGGAGCGCCAGGGCGTCGGCGATCGCGCGCACTTCGTCGAGGCCGTGCCCAACGCCGAGCTGGCGTCGTGGTACCGATGCGCCGACGTGATGGCGACCCCGAGCCGGTGGGAGGGGTTCGGCGTGGTGTTCATCGAGGCCGCGGCGTGCGGCGCGGCGATCGTCGCCGTCGACGTCGCGCCGATGAACGAATTCCTGCGCGACGGCGACACCGCGCTTCTGGTGGGCGACCCCGAATCGCCGGCGCTCCTCGCCGAGGCGATCCGCCGCGCCTGCGACGACGTCGCGCTCCGCGCGCGCCTGAAGGCGAACGCGCCCGGCGCCGCCGCGCCGTTCGCGAAGGAGGCCGTCGACGCCCGCGAGGTCGCCGCCTACGAGCGCGCGCTCGGGCGACGGCTGCGCGAGCCCGCCGCGACCGCGCCGGCCGAAGCGCCGAAGGCGGCGTCGACGTCGTCCGTCGCGACCCGTCCGGCCCTCGCCGTCCATCCGCTCACGGCCGACCTCGCGTCCGAGTGGGAGCGCATCGTCCTCGCGTCGCCCGACGCGTGGCTCTACCACACGTGGGACGAGCAGCGCCTGCTCGCCGACGCCTGGAAGGGCGAGGCGTTGAGCTTCCTCGTGGAGCGCGCCGGGCGCCTCGTCGGCGTCGTGCCGGTGCAGCGCTGGAGCTGGGATCGCGGGACGCTGTGGTCGACGTTGATGGGGCCGGCCGGTCCCGCGTTCGTGCGCGACCTCGAGCCGGGCGCGCGCGAAGAGTGCGAGGCCTTCGCGCACGACGTGCTGAAGACGCTGCTGACCCTGAAGAAGGCGAAGCGTCTCCGCATGATCCTGCCGCCGCTGGCCCCCGCGCGCCGCGCGGCATGGGCGGAACCGGCCAACCCGCTCCTCCGCTTCGGCTACCGCGACGCCTCGACGTGGACGAGCGTGCTCGACCTGACGCAGGACGAAGAAACGTTGTGGCGCGGCCTCTGCGCGCCTTACAGGAACCGCATCTCCAAGGCCCGCCGCGACGGGGTCGTCGTCGAACCGTTGCGGGAGCGCGGCGAAATCGACGAGTACTACCGCCTGCACGAGGAGACGTACCGCCGCACCGGCGTGACGCCGCATCCGAAGGCGTACTTCGAGGCGATCCACGACCGCTTCGTGGCGACGCGACGCGCGGAGATCCTCTTCGCGCGGAAGGACGGCCGCACGCTCGGCGCGCTGAACGTCGCGCGCTTCGGCGACGCGTCGCTCTACTGGACCGGCGCCTACTCCGAGGAGGGGCTGAAGGCCCACGTCGCCAAGCTCCTCCAGTGGGAGGGCGCGGTGCGCTCGAAGCGCGCAGGATGCGTCGTCCACGAGACCGGGGAGGTGATCCCCGACGCCGCCGAAGGGTCGAAGGACCACGGCATCGGAACGTTCAAGCGCCGGTTCGGAGGCGCGCTCGCGCCCTTCCTGAAGGGCGTGATCGAGGCCTGAGGGCCGGCGAGGAAGCGAGAGCATGACCTCCGACCAGGACGCACGGGACGCCAACCGCCGCATCTACGAGACGCGCTACACCGCCAGGAACTACGACCCCGCCAAGGCGGACGACGTGTTCGCCGCGATGTTCGCCGACAAGCTGCAGGCGGTACGGTCCGTCGCCGGCCCCGGCGCGCGCACGCTGGACCTCGGCTGCGGAGCGGGCGACTTCCTGCGCCCTCTCGCGTCGGAGGGGCGCGACGTCGTCGGCGTCGACTTCAGCGGACCCATCCTCGACGAACTGCGGGCGGCCTTCGCGCGGGACGGCGGCGACCCGTCGGCGTTGCGCCTGCATCGCGCGGACGCCCGCGCCGTGCCCGAGCCGGACGCGTCGTTCGACGTGGTCTTCGCGTTCGCCGTGCTCTATACCGTGCCGGCGCCGGAGGAAGTCTTCTCGGAGGTCGCGCGGCTGTTGAAGCCGGGCGGGGTCGCGCTGCTCGACCTCGGCCTCGAACGCAGCCTCAACGCGATCGAGGCCCGCCGCACCTCGACCGGCGTCCGGACGTGGCATCTTCGCTTCGGGCCGACTCTTCGCCGTCTCGCCGCCGCCGGGCTCGCCCCCGCGGCCGACCGCGCCTATCAGCTCTTCCCGTGCTGGGGCGGCGGGACCCCGCGGGCGGCCGCGCTGCTCAATCCGCTCCTCGCGCGTCGTCTCGCGACGCGGCGAAGCGACGGCCGCACGCTGGACGAAGCGATCGCGTCGTCGCCCGCGCTCAAGCCGTTCGCGTTCCGGCGGCTGATCCTCGTCGAGCGCACCGACCCGGCGACGGCCGAGGCGCGCCGGCGGGCGTTCGTCGCCCGCGAGCGGCGCGATGCGCTCGCCGCCGCGACGGCTTCCCAGGAAGGCGCGGCGCGGCGCGACGCCGCCCGCCGCGCCGCCGAGCGCGGCGCCGTCGCCGACGCGGCGGCGCGCTACGCGGACGCCCTCGCGTTCGACGCCTCGGACGTCGAAGCGGCGCTCGGCCTCGCGAGTCTGTACGACGGCGCCGAAGAACGGGCGCGCGTCGAACGCTGGAAACGCCTCGCCCGACGCGCGCGCGCCGCGTTCGCCGGAACGGCGACGGCGCCGGTCGACGTCCGCGTCCCCTCCGCGCCGCGGCGGCGGGCGCCGCCGTCGAAGGGCGCCGCGCCGAAGGCGCCCCGCGTCACCGTCGTGCTCCCGACCTACGACCAGGCCGCCTTCCTGCCGCGCTCGGTGGAGAGCGTGCTCGCGCAGACGTACGCGGACTTCGAGCTGGTGATCGTCGACGACGGCTCGACGGACGGCACCGCCGCGTGGCTCGCGACGGTGAAGGACCCGCGCGTGCGCACGCTCCGGCAGGCCAACGCGCGGCTGCCGCGGGCGCTGAACGCCGGGTTCGCCGCCGCGCGCGGCGAGCTGCTCACGTGGACGTCGTCCGACAACGTCTGCGCGCCGACCTTCCTCGAAACCCTCGTCGCGGCGCTCGATGCGCGCCCCGACGCGGGCCTCGCCGTCGGAGGCTTCGCGTGGATCGACGCGAACGATCGAGTGACGCGGGTCACCCGCGGACAGGACGTGTCGCCGGCGGCGCTCCTCTGCCGCAATCCCGGGAACGCCGCGTTCCTCTACCGCCGTTGCGTCGCCGAGGCGATCGGCGCCTACGACCCCGACCTCGAAGGCGCGGAGGACTGGGACTACTGGATCCGCTTGAGCGAACGCGCGCCGGCGATCGCCGTCGACGCCGTCGTCTACT
>DASPNK010000391.1:0-4366 GCA_035626575.1 Planctomycetota bacterium
CCGGGCCGGCTCCTTCTCGGGGCCGCGGCGCTGCTCGGGCGGAGCGCGGCGGGCGTCGCCCAGCCGGTCCTGCTCGGCGCGGCGGTCGACTCGGTTTTCATGAAGGCGCCGCGCGCCGAGACCGCCCGCACCGTCGGCTTCTACCTCGTCGCCGCCGTCGCGGCCGGGTTCTGCCAGTACTGGATGCGGCTGATCCTCGTGGCCGCGAGCCGCGACTTCGAGGTCCAGGTGCGGAGCTCCCTCTTCCGGAAGCTGCTCTCCCTCTCGGGGTCTTTCTTCGACCGCAGCCGCACCGGCGACCTCGTGTCGCGTCTCACCAGCGACGTCGAAGCGGTGCGCATGGGCGTCGGTCCCGGCGTGATGTACATCGCCGACACCGGCATCCGCGCGGCCCTCGCGATCACGTGGATGTTCAAGCTGTCGACGACGCTCACGCTGTTCGTGCTCCTGCCGCTCGTCGTCACGGTCTTCGCGCTGAAGCGCGTCCTCCGGCAGGTGCAGGAGCTTTCGCTCCGGGTGCAGGAGGAGCAGGGCGTCCTCGCGGCGCGGGCCGTCGAGTCGTTCTCGGGCGCGCGCGTCGTCAAGGCGTTCGCCCGCGAGCGCGAGGAGGAGCGGCGGTTCGGCGAGCTGTCGAAGAACTACGTCGTCCTTAACGACCGCCTCGCCGCCTCGCGCGCGCTGTTCACGGGATTCATCGAGACCGCCGGCGCGGCGACGGTCGTCCTCGTACTCCTGGTCGGCGGCTTCGAGACGCTGGCCGGCCGCTTCACCGTGGGTCGCATCGTCGCGTACCTCGACTTCCTCCGGCAGCTGGTGTGGCCGATGATCGCCTTCGGCTGGGTCATGGGCCTGTGGCAGCGGGCCAAGGCGTCGGCGGGCCGGCTCGATGCGGTGCGGCGCGAGCTTCCCGAGGTCGCCGAACCGCCGGCGCCCGTGCTTCCGCCCGGCGGCATCCGCGGCGCGATCGAGTTCCGGCGCCTGACGTGGCGGCGACCGGGCGCCGACCGCGACGCCCTCGTCGACGTGAACCTGTCGATCCCGGCGGGCGCCTCGCTCGGCGTCGTGGGGCGCACCGGCGCCGGCAAAAGCACGCTGGTCCACCTCGCGGCGCGGCTCTCCGACCCGCCGCGCGGCACGGTGTTCCTCGACGGCGTCGACGTCCGCGACATCCCGCTCGACGCATTGCGCGCCGCGGTCGGCTTCGTCCCGCAGGAGACGTTGCTGTTCTCCGACACCCTGGAGGCCAACGTCGCTTTCGGCATGCCGGACCGCGACCCGGACCGCATCGCCGACGCCGTCCGCCGCGCCGCGCTCGACGAAGCCGTGGCGCATTTCCCGCAGGGGCTGCAGACCGTCGTCGGCGAGCGCGGCGTCACGCTTTCGGGCGGGCAGCGTCAACGCACGGCGATCGCCCGCGCGCTCGCGATCGATCCGAAGATCCTCATCCTCGACGACTGCCTCTCGGCGGTGGACGCCGAGACGGAGGAGAAGATCCTCGACCGCCTTTCGGACGTGCTGTCCAGCCGCACGTCGATCGTGGTGTCGCACCGCACGTCGGCGGTCGCGCGCCTCGACCTCGTCGCCGTCATGGAGGACGGGCGCGTCGTGGAGTTCGGTCCGCCGGAGCGGCTCGCCGCGAGCGACGGCCCCTACGCCGAGCTGGTCAAGTTGCAGCGCGCCGAAGAGGAGCTGGAGACCCTGTGAGCGCCGCGCACGACGACGACGCCCCCGCAGGCAAGGTCGACGTCTCGCTGCTGCGGCGCGTCGTCGCCTTCGCGCGTCCGTACCGCAGGCAATTCACGGGCGCGACGCTCCTCCTCTTCCTCGTCTCCGGGCTCAGCCTCGCCACGCCTCTGCTGGTCAAACGCGCCGTGCGGGATTACCTGCCGGAGAACGCCGCGGAGCTCGGCGCCGGCCCCGAGGGCGAACGCCTCCGCGAAGGCCTGATCCGCTACGCGATCGCGCTCGCGGTCGTCGCGGCGGCGGCGTTCCTCCTGCGGCGCGCGCAGCTCCTTGCGATCAACCGCGCGGGGCAGCGCGTGCTGCACGATCTGCGCCTCGCCGTGTTCCGCCACATCACCACGCGGTCGCTCCGGTTCTTCGACCGCTCGCCGACGGGACGGCTCGTCACGCGCGTCACCAACGACGTGGAAGCGCTGAACGAGCTCTTCCTGTCCGGCATCGACGTGATGTTCTACGACCTGTTCCGCATCGCGGTCATCGTGGTCATCCTGTTCGTCGTCGACTGGCGGATGGCCCTGGTGACTCTCGCCGTCGTGCCGTTCCTCGCCGCGTGGTCGTGGTGGTTCCAACGGCAGGCGCGCGTCCTATACCGCGCGGTCCGCGGCAGGATCTCGGTCCTCAACACCCGCATGACCGAGTCGCTGGCCGGCGTCCGCGTCCTTCACGCGTTCCGCCAGGAGGAACGCATCGCGCGGAAGTTCGACGCCGAGAACCTCGCGCTCCGCGACGCCCACTATTCGACGGTCAGGAACTACGCGCTCTTCTACCCCGGGATGGAGCTCCTCGCGGCGGCGGGAACCGGGGCCATCGTCTTCGCCTTCGACCGACTCTTCCTCGCCGGCGCCGCGCCGCGCGAGAACCTCCTGCTGTTCTGGATGTTGTTCAACCTGTTCCTCGAGCCGCTGCGCCAGCTCGCCGACAAGTTCAACGTCCTGCAGGCGGCGCTCGCGGCGGCGGAGCGCATCTTCAAGGTCCTCGACGATCCCCGTACGCTGCCCGTGCGCCCCGACCCGGTTCCGCTCGGCGCCGTCCGCGGCGAAGTCCGCTTCGAAGACGTGAGCTTCGCCTACGAGGCCGACAAGCCGGTCTTGAAGAACGTGACCTTCACGGTGAAGCCCGGCGAACGGTTCGCGTTCGTCGGCCCGACGGGATCGGGGAAGACCACCGTCATCAGCCTGCTCCTGCGGTTCTACGACCCCGACCGGGGCCGCGTGCTCGTCGACGGCAAAGACGTGCGCGACCTCGATCCCGAGGAACTGCGCCGCGAGATCGGCGTCGTGCTGCAGGACGTCTTCCTCTTCGCCGGGTCGGTCCGGGAGAACCTCGCCCTCAACGACCCCGACATCGACGACGCGAAGCTTCTCGCCGCTGCCTCCGCCGTCGGCGCCGAGCGCGTCCTCGAGCGCCTCGGCGGGCTCGACGGCGCCGTCCAGGAGCGCGGCGCCGGACTCTCGACCGGCGAGAAGCAGCTGCTCGCCTTCGCGCGCACCCTCGCCCACGATCCCGCGGTTCTGGTTCTGGACGAAGCGACCGCCAACATCGACACGGAGTCCGAGCGCGTCATCCAACGCGCCCTCGATCGCCTGATGGAGGGCCGGACCACGCTCGTAGTCGCCCACCGCCTCTCCACCATCCGCAAAGCCGACCGGATCCTGGTCCTCCACCACGGCGAGATCCGCGAGCAGGGCGCCCACGCCGAGCTGATGGAGCACGACGGCATCTACGCCCGGCTCCATCGGCTGCAGTTCAAGGCGTAGCGAGGAGGGCTCGCGCGCGCGTCTCCCGGCGCGGCCCTACTTCGGAGGGAGCTGGTAGCGGTCGTAGAACTTCTTCGAAATCTGCGACACGCGGGCGAGCGCAGTTGCGATCAGGCCTTCGAGCGTCTGACGTCGCACCTTCAATTCGTCTCGAATCGACTGCGGCATGCCGCGATCGTTGATCCGAGCGGTGCAGGCTTCGTGCTTCCGTTGAAGCGATGTGAATAGGAGCCACGCCTCCTTTACGGCGTCGACGTCGCGGCGCAGCGCAGCGTTTGTGTTCAATTCCTCGACGCTCCGCCCTGTCGATTCGACCAGGAACTTCTCATAAAAGGCCATCGCCAGGTCGAGCTGCGAATCCGACAACGCGTAGAGGGTCATGAACGCCGGGATCCGGCCGAGGCGCTCCGGATCCCAAGTGCCGATGCCTTCGAGATCCTCGACGTCCTGGACGCTCTCGACGTAGATGCGGAGGGGCGCGAGATCTTCGCTGTCGATCGCCGGCGTTGATTCGACGGCCGGAGCCGACTCAGGCGAAATCGAACCGCCGGGCGCTTCCTGCGGGGTCTCCGCGAAACGTGCCTTTTCGATCTCGTGGTCGATGGGCGCGTCTACCTTGCGCGATGCCGGGAGATCTACCGCCGCTCCGTCGCGGTCGGCGAATTCGACGACTGCGGTCTTCCGGGGGCTCTTCACCAAGTAGAGCCCCGTACCGACGACCGCCGCGAGAACGGCGAGTGAAGCGATGAGCCTCAAGCGGATCTCCGACTAAGAGATGCCCGTCGGATTTCCCGACCCGTCGAAGCGGATGACGATCTGCAGGGAGTAACTGCACTCTCCGCCCTCGCATCCCTGGCCTCCCGCCG
>DASPNK010000392.1:0-4240 GCA_035626575.1 Planctomycetota bacterium
TCGACTTCTCGGTGCGGGCGCTCGGCACGTCGAGCGTGTCGTTCCGCTACCTCGTCGCCGGCGAAGGCGAGACCGAGCCGCGGGCCGAAGCGCGGACGGTGGTGGTGTGCGTCGACATGGACCGCTTCGAGAAGCAGCCCCTGCCGAAGGACCTCCAGCACGCCTTCGCGGCGTACCTCGAGCTCTGAGCGGGGCCCCCGCGGGCGCGCGCCGCGCGCCGCGGAAAACCGCCGTAATTCGGCCTCGCGCACCGCGCGCCGAAGCCGTTGACGCCGAGGGGAAAGCACGTACGCTCGCGCCGAGGTCCGAACACCACCACAGCAGGAGCTCGTTCATGGCGGCGGGAAAGAAGTCCAGGGGCAAGGCGATGAAGAAGGCGTCGAAAGCGGCGCCGAAGGCCGCGGGGCGCAAAGCGGCCCCGAAGAAGGCCGCCGCCGGGAAGACGGGCAGGACCGCGGCGAAGGGCGCGCGCAAGAGCGCGCCGCCCGCCGGACGGGGCGCGGCGCGCAAGGTCTCGAAGATGAGCGGGCGCGGCAACGCGAAGACGGCGGCCGGTAAGAACGCGGTCGTCTCCAGGTCGCCCGCCGTGAAGGCGACGAAGGCGAAGGTCGCGGCGAAGAAGCCGGCGACGACGATGAGCGAAGCGAAGGCGTCGCCCGCGAAGGCGGCGCCGCGCGGCACCGCCGAGCCGATGCAGAAGGCGGGCGGCGTGCGCGCCGCGACCGCCGCGGCGGCGAGCGCCGTCGCCGCCAAGCGTTCGCGTCCCGCGGTCGCCGCCGCCGGGCTCGGCGCGGCGGCGGCGAGCCCGTCGGCGAACGTCGCCGACGACCGCAAGGGGGGCCGTTCGAAGCGTGCGACGCCTCCGCCGGAAGAGCATGAGGACGCGCTGACGCGCACCGCCGGCGACGACGAAGAGCCCCAGGCGCGCTGGAGCGACGACGAGGAGGAGGAGCGCGAGGAAGGCGACGAGCGCGGCGACGCCGAAGGCGACGAGGCGGGCGGCGGCGACTTCGACTCCGACGACTACTGAGCGCGGTGCGGCGCCTGCGCGCCGCGTCGACCGACGGCCCGCCCTCCGGCGGGCCGTTTGCGTTTCAGCGGCGGCAGCGCATCAGGCCGTCGCGCAGCGCGCCGCGATCGAGCGCGCGGCCGATGAACACGAGGCGGTTCAGGCGCGGGCGCGTCGACCACGGCGCGCCGTGGGCCGCGTCGAGCGTGCCGTGGACTCCCTGGAAGACGACCGGCGCGTCGCCGCCGACGTTCAGCACGCCTTTCATGCGGTAGAGATCGGCGGCGCGCGTTTGCACCAGTTCGCGCAGCCACGCGTCGGCGCGATCGAGGTCGATTTCGCCGTGGAGCTCGAAGCCGACGGAGGTCACCGTCGAGTCGTGCCGGGGCGATTCGGCGCTTACGTCATGAGCGTGGTCGTCGTCGTCGTGATCGTGGTCGCGACGGCGATCGTCGTCCATCAACCGCGGATCGACCGCGAGCGCGCGCTCGAGGTCGAAGGCGCCAAGGTCGAGCACTTCGCGGAGAGGCGCGTCGCAGAGGCGCGTGCGCACGAGCCGCGCATACGGGTTGAGCGCCCGTACGCGGCGTTCCACGGCGTCGAGCGCGTCGGCATCGACGAGGTCGACCTTGTTGAGCAGCACGACGTCGGCGAACGCGATCTGCCGCCGCACCTCGGGCGCGTCGTCCCAATGCAGGCCGACATGCCGCGCGTCGACGACCGCCGCGACGGCGTCGACGAAGGCGCCGCGCGCGATCTCGTCGTCGGCCAGGAACGTCTGGAGGACCGGGCCGGGATCGGCGAGGCCGGTCGTCTCGATCACGATGCGGTCGAGACGCCCGGGCCGACGGAGCAGGTCGCCCACGATGCGCAGCAGGTCGCCGCGCACCTTGCAGCACAGGCATCCGTTGTTGAGCTCGAAGATCTCCTCGTCGGCGCCGACGACGAGGTCGTGGTCGACGCCGATCTCGCCGAACTCGTTCTCGACGACGGCGACGCGGAGCCCGTGCCGCTCCGCGAGGATGCGGTTGAGGAGCGTGGTCTTGCCGGCGCCGAGGTAGCCGACGAGCACGGTGACGGGGACGCGCGGAGAAGCGTCGGCCATGGTCAGCAGCAGCCTTCGACGTCGGGGAGCGGCTCGCCGCGGAGGAGCGGGCGCAGCGCGTGGACGACGTCGTCGCGGTCGAGGTAGCGAAGCGGTCGGGGGATGCGCACGCGGCGGTCGTCCGCCGCGCCGCCGAAGAAGTGCAGGACGGTCTCGAGGGGCGGACAGTCGGGATCGGGACAGGCGATCTCCGTGACGGCCAGCCGGTCGAACGCCGCGTCGCCGAGGAGTCCGCGGACCCAGGTGCGCACCGTGGGGCCCATGTCGGGGGTCGATCCGTCCCGCCGGGCGAGGCTCGCCTTGAGCACGACCGAACCTACGGTTCGGCGCGGAGGCGACAAGCGACGCGCGGCGTCGCGGCGGGCGGGCGTCGGAACGCGGCGGCGGCGGACGCTTTCCGGACGGCGCCGCCGCGGTCCGGCGACCCTGATTCCTCGCGGGATCCGCGCTATGACGCCGGCATGCGCGAGATCACCGTCGCCCACAGCCCGGACGCCGACGACGCGTTCATGTTCTGGGCGTTGTCCACCGAGCGGGTGACCGTCCCCGGCGTGCGGTTCGTCCACGTCCTCAAGGACATCGAGAGCCTGAACCGCGACGCGTTCAAGAAGACGTACGACGTCACCGCGGTCTCGATCCACGGCTACGCGTACCTGCACCGCGACTACGCGCTGCTCACCGCGGGCGGCTCCATCGGCGACCGCTACGGCCCGCGCGTGGTCGCGACGCGCCCGACGACGCGCGAAGGCCTGCGCGGCCGCCGCGTCGCGCACCCCGGCGAGCTCACGACCGCGTACCTCGCCCTCAAGCTGTGGCAGCCCGACTGCACGCCGGTCGCCATGGACTTCGGCGCCGTGGGCGACGCCGTGAAGCGCGGCGACGTCGACGCGGGCGTCATCATCCACGAAGGTCAGCTCACCTACGGCGACGAGGGCTTCACGCTGGTGCAGGACCTCGGCGAATGGTGGCACGCCGACGTCGGGCTCAAACTTCCGCTCGGCGCGAACGCGATCCGCCGCGACCTCGGGCAACCGTTGCTCGGTCAGGTCGCGACGGCGTTGAAGCGCACGATCGAAGCGGGCCTCGAGCATCGGCAGGAGGCGCTGACGCACGCGCTCCGCTACGGCCGCGGACTCGACCGCGCGCGGGCCGACGCCTTCGTCGGCATGTACGTCAACGCCGAGACCGTCGAGATGTCGCCGGAGACGCGCCGGTCGGCGCAGCTCCTGCTCGACCGCGGGCACGCCGCCGGCGTGATCCCCGAGCGCGTCGCGCTCGAGTTCGTGGCGTGCGCGTGACGGCGCGCGCCGCTTCGGCGGCGCCGCTCAGGCTCCGGGTCCCGGCCGACTTCTCGCTGGCGGCGGCGATCGCCTCGCACGGCTGGTACCAGCTCCGGCCTTATGTCTTCGATCCGCCGACCCGCGCGCTCCGCGCGACGTGGCGCGGGGCGGGCGGCGACCCGATCGGATGGACCTTCGTCGAGCCGGAGCGCGGCGTCGTGGTCGCGACGCCGTCGCGCGCGCTCGACGCGTCGGCGCGGGACGCCGCCGCGCGCGCCCTGACCTACGCTCTGGCGCTCGACGTCGACGTCGCTCCCCTGCATCGCCTCTGCCGCCGGGAGCCGCGCCTCCGTTGGATCGCGACGCGCCGGCTCGGCCGCCTCCTGCGCGGCGAAGACCTCTTCGAAGACGCGATGAAGATCCTGCTCACGGTGAACTGCACGTGGAAGCAGACGCAGGGCATGGCCGCGCGCCTCGTCGAGGCCGCAGGCGCGCCGGACCCGGCGACGGGCGACCGCGCGTTCCCGACGCCCGACGCGGTGCTGCGCGGCGGGGAGCGGCTCCTCAAAGACGAGGTGCGCGTCGGCTACCGCGTCCGCGCGATGCTGGAGACGGCGGAGCGCGCCGCCTCCGGCGCCCTCGAATCGTTGCGCGGGCGCGCGGCCGTCGACCCCGCCGCGGCGCGGCGCGAGATCCGCGGCTGGTACGGCTTCGGCCCCTACGCCGCCGCGTCGATCCTCCACCTGCTCGGCCGCAACGACGAGCCGGTGGTCGACTCCTGGGCCGTCGCGCAGGCGAAAAAGCACGGCGTCGGCGGCCGCGCGCCGACGGCGCGCTCGATCGCGA
>DASPNK010000393.1:0-2544 GCA_035626575.1 Planctomycetota bacterium
CTACGGCATCGTCGGCGACCTCTTCGAGGTCGTGCCCGAATTGACGCGCGCGCTCAAAGAGGCCGGCGTCCACCGCTGAGCGGCGCGGGAAGCGCGCCGCCGGCTCAACGCACGGCGCGCGCCGCGTCGCGGAACGACCGCGGCGTCACGACGAAGCTCGCCTCGCCGTCGAGCGCCGCGACGCGCACCTTCCACGGCGCCTCGTCGCCGCCGTCGGCGGGCGGGACCACGTCGACCGACAAGGTCCGCGCCGGCGTCTCGCGACGCACCGCCTTGCCGACGAACGTCGCCGTCGCGCGACCCCGCGCCGGTCGGGACGCCGCGCGCGCCCGCTCCGCCTTCTCCGAGGGCGTCGGCTCCTCCGCCTCCGGGCGCGTCGGCGCCGCGGAAGCGTCGACCCGGAACGCGGGTCCGTCGATCGCGACGAACGTGAGCGCCGCGTCGGCGCCGTCCATCTGCACGAACGCCGCCCAGGCGGCGGGCAACCCGGGACGCCGCAGGCGGAGCGTGCCGATGCGCAGGTCGCGCACCGGCCGATCGTCCAGCGGGGGTGCGCCGACCGCCATCTCCGCCACGCCGCCGAGAAACGGAGTCCGCGGCGTCGTCCGCGCGGCGACGCCGTGCAACGGAAACGTCGCGCGCACGTCGCCGAAGCGCAAGGAGATCCCTCCGTCCGCGCGCTCCAATCCCACGCGGTCGGACCAGGGTGCGGCGGTCGATTCGGAGGTCGCGCGGAGGGCGTGCACCCACCGCGCGTCGGCGCCGTCGCCCTCCGCCAGCACGAGGCGCAGGCCCTTGGGATCGCGGGAGACCGCGACGCGGTACACCCCGGGAGGCGCCCAACCGTCTTCCACCCGCAGGCCGCAGTCGGCGATGCAGGTGATCGAGACGTCCGACAACCGGCGTTCCGCCGCGGCGCGGTCGTCGCCGGTCGTCTTCGGGAAGGGCGCGACGTCGAACGACCAGACGACGCGGCCCTCGGGGAGATCGACGCCGAGCCGCGCGGAGACGGGGCGCGACGCCGTCGCGTCGCCCTGACCGGCGGCGACGGCGCAGACGCAGAAGTACGCGGCGATCCGCATGCGTGGGTTTCGGGCGGCGCGCTCGGCCGCCGCCCGAAGTTCCATAGAGACGTCGCCCCGGTCCGCTCGCGGAGCGGCGCCGCGGGAGTCGTCCGCCGCGGCGTCCCCCCGCCGATCACTGCATCGTGATCGCGATCGGCGGCGAGATCGTCCCGATCCCGGTGGGGTGCGCGAAGTCGGCGGTCACGAACGCGCAGTAGATCGTCGCTCCGGTCAGCACCGGGAGGTTCGGCACGTTGAAGGCGACCGCGCCGTCGGCGAGGCCGTCGAGCGCGCCGATCGTGTTCACGAAGATCCCGTTCAGCGGATCGAGCGAGAGGGTGAGGAGGAAGTCGAGCGCCAGCGGAATGACGCGTCCGTCGGCGAGTCCGATGCCGGGCGCCGGCGCGAACGCGAACCCGCAGACGTACGGAGTCAGCGCGTCGTCCGCCGAGTGGATGAAGATCGTCTGCGTCGTCCCGAGCGTCGCCGGCCCGAGCGGCGCGATCGTGATCGATTCGATCCGCTGGAAGACCAGCGAGAACTGCGTCGACCCGGCGGGCCGCAGGTTCCAGGTGAAGTCGAGGTCGCGCCCGGTGTAGTTCGAAGCCGGGTAGAGGCTGCCGCGGATCGTGGGCAGGTAGTACTCGTGCAGCGCGGTCGACGGCGCCGTCAGGTCGAGCGGGAAGCTCACGAACGCGGGCTGAGAGAGCGGCTTCTGCGCGACGCGGAGCTGGCCGCCGGCGGCGAGGTCGCGGTAGAGGACGTTCACGAAACCCGTCGTCTCCTCGCACGCGACGCTGAAGATGAAGTAGTTCGCCACGCCCGTGTACTGCGCGGTCGTCGCGGAGAACACCGGGACCTCGGCGCCCCAGACGCCGCTCGAATCGCGCATGCGGTAGGCGAACTGCCAGGTGGACGGCGACGCGGCGTCTTTGACGTAGACGCTGTGGACGTTGCCGAGGAGATCCGCGCACAGGACGCCGTAGAAATCGTTCGGCGCCGTCGTGTTCCCGAGCCGCGTCGACGCGCCCCAGCCGACCCCGGGCGTGTACGCGCGGTGCTCGTATTCGCCCGCGCCGACGTTCCGGTAGTACGAGCAGTGCACGACCCCGGTCGCGTCGATCGCGATGCGCGTGGACTGGGCGCTCGCCGACGGGCTGATGAACCCGGCGTCGGTGAACGTGCCGCCGACGGCGTAGGGCGCGCTGAAGTAGAGCTTCTCGCGCCAGAGCTGGTTGCTCTGCGTCACCAGCCACACCTGGTTCAACGCGTCGACCGCGACGTCCATCGCCGCGGTCCGCGACGTGACGACGGAGCCGGTCATCGCCGTCACGTCGACGATCGGCGACGCCGTCGCCGTCGTCGGGTGGTAGTTCCGGTAGTACTGCCGATAGTTCGAGGGGTAGTAGTAGCCGCCCCACAGGACGTGGAGCGTGCCGAGGTCGTCGATCGCGACGCAGCATTGATTGGTCAGCGACGT
>DASPNK010000394.1:0-2626 GCA_035626575.1 Planctomycetota bacterium
CCTCCTTCGTCGTGCGCACGGAGATCTGCGACGCGGGATCGAACCGCCGGAGCCCTTCCACCCGCCCGTCGAACAGTTCGATGCGCAACGGCAGGCCGGCGGAGTGGTCGTACACGTCGACGAGATCCCCGCGCACGGCGAACTGACCCGCGGCGGCCACCACCGCCGTGCGCTCGAATCCCGCGTCGGCGAACGCGCGCACGAGGTCGGATTCGTCGGCGCGGGCGCCCACGGCGAGGCGGAGGCGACGCTCGCCGAGCTCCGAGCGCGAGGGCAACGGATCGAGCGCGGTCGCGGCGCACGCGATCGTGAGCCAGGGCGTCGTGCCCGCGGCGGCGACCAGCGCGCGGACCCGGTCGAGCGCCTCCTCTTCGCCCGCGCGGAGGAGGAGCGGCGCCGGCGCGCCGCACGCCGCGAGATCCTGCGCGACGGCGCGCCCGTCCTGATCGAGCGGGACCAGCAGCAGGATCGGGCGCGCGAGCTTCTCCCGCGCCGCGGCGGCGAGGAGCAGCGCGAGCAGCGACCCGACGCAGCCCCCGACGTGGGAGGCGGTCTCGCCCGGCGCGCCTTCGACGAGGTCGACGAAGCGCCGGAACGTCTTCGTGCGCGCGAGGACGTCGAGGACGTCCGACGGGCTGGAGAAAGCGGCCTTCGGCGGCGCCACGGGCCGCCGTTCTAACGCCGGGCCCGCTCAGGCGCCCGGCGCGCCGAGCGCCCGGAGCGCGGCGCGCGCGGCGCGCTGCTCGGCCTCCTTCTTGGAGCGGCCGTAACAGGGCCCGAAGCGCCGGCCGTCGTAAAGCGCGGCCACCTCGAAGGTGAGCTCGTGGTCGGGGCCCGCGACCGAAAGCACCGCGTAGGTCGGCGTGGCCCGCCCCGACTCCTGGGCGAAGCGCGAGAAGAGGCTCTTCCAGTCTTTGGCGCCGGGGGCCTCGACCGCGCGGTCGAGGTCGCCGCCCACGCGGGCCAGCACGAAGTCGCGCGCCGCGTCGAAGCCCGCGTCGAGATAGACGGCGGCGATGACCGCCTCCATCGCGTCGGCCAGCACCGACTCGACCACGGAGGCCGGCGACTCGAACATCCGCCCGACGATCACGAACCGCTCGAGCGCGAGGGCCCGCGCCGCCGCCGCGAGCGTCCTGCGGTTCACCGTCTGCGCGCGCGCCTTGGTCATCTCCCCTTCTTCGAGGTCGGGGCGCGATCGGAAGAGGCGTTCGCTCACCGCGAGCTGAAGCACCGCGTCGCCGAGGAACTCCATCCGCTCGTTGCTGCGCCCCTGCAGCGACTTCGACGACGCGTGCGTGAGCGCGGCGCGCAGGAGGTCGCGGTCCTGGAAGCGCACGCCGAGGCGCTCCTCGCAGGCGTCGAGCGAGGCGTCGTCGCCGCTCATGCGTCGTCGAAGGCGCGGGGGGACGGATCGAACAGACGGCGGTATTGTCGGGTCGCGTAGCCGTCGGTCATTCCCGCGAGGTAGTCGGCGACCGCGCGGTGCAGGCCGTCTTCGTCCGCCAGCCGGCGGAAGCCGGGCGGCAGCAGTCGAGGATCGGCGACGTAGGCCTCGAATAGAGCGCGGAGGAAAACGCTCGAACGGTGGCGCATGCGCACCACCTTGTAGTGCGTGTAGAAGCGCTCGTAGAGGTGCGCCTTCAGCTCGGCTTCGGCGCGCGCGATCTCGTCGGAGAACCCGACCGTCGGACGCTCCGCGCGGCGGACCGCGACGCGGTCGCGCACGCCGTTCGCCGCGAGACGCGCCGCGGTGCTCTTCACGAGGTCCTTCACCAGGAGATCGATGACGCCCGGCACGATCTTCCGGATGAGGTCGCCGCCGGAAAGCCCGGGGAAGCGCGCGAGCGCGACCTCCTTCGCGCGGCGCCAGATCTCGACGCGCTCGAGGTCTTCGGAGCGGAGGATGCCGGCGCGGAGGCCGTCGTCGAGGTCGTGCGAGTTGTAGGCGATGCCGTCGGCGACGTCGACGACGTCGGCCTCGAGGAGCGGGGCGTCTTCAGGGCGGTAGGGCGCGTACACAGGGTCTTCGAACGGCCGCTTGTGCTTCAGGATCGACTCGCGCACCTCGTAGGTCAGATTGAGCCCGGGGAAGCCGGGATATTTGATCTCGAGGCGCTCGACGATGCGCAGCGACTGGTAGTTGTGCTCGAAGCCTCCGTGGTCGCGCATCAGCTCGTCGAGCGTCTCGCCGCCGGAGTGGCCGAACGGCGCATGCCCGAGGTCGTGCGCGAGCGCCACCGCCTCCGTCAGGTCCTGGTTGAGACGGAGGCTGCGCGCGACGGACCGCGCGATCTGCGACACCTCGATCGAGTGCGTGAGGCGGGTGCGGTAGTGGTCGCCGCTGTCGGAGACGAAGACCTGCGTCTTCCCGATCAGCCGCCGGAAGGCGGTCGAATGGATGACGCGGTCGCGATCGCGCTGGAACTCGGTGCGGAAGACGTCGCGGGTCTCCGGCCTCGCGCGGCCCGCCGACGCGCCGCTCGGCATGGCGTACGGCGCCAGCGTCCGCCGCTCCTCCTCCTCGAGCTCCTCGCGCGTGCAGAAGACGGGATCGACGAACTCCGCGTCGGGCGCCATGGCGGCGACGGTATCAATTCCCGCGCGACGCGGCGCGCTCCCGCCG
>DASPNK010000395.1:0-4305 GCA_035626575.1 Planctomycetota bacterium
CGCGGCGCGCGCGGCCCTCGCCGGCGCGGCGGATCCCGCGACCGACCCCGCGTTCGCCGCGCTCGCCCACGCCGGCGTCGCGCGGCTCGACCTCGAAGGGTTTCTCGCGGGCGCGCCGGCGCCGCCGGCCGCGGCCGCGCTGCTCGCGGCGTGGTTTCCCGACGTGGTCAGGGCTGCGGAAGCGCGTCGACGCGACGGACGTAGGCGTCGACGTCGAACTTCCGGGCCGCGCCGGCCGCGTTCATGTACCGCACGGCGCCGAACACGGGCCGCTCGAACCACGGACGGTCGTGAAGTCCGCCGATCGCCCAGGCGATCCCCGCGTAGCCGTTCGGATCGCGTCCGTCGAGCTGCCGGGCGTCGTTCAAGTCCGTCGCGATCTCGAACGCCGCCTCCGGCGACGGCGTCCACTCAAGCAGCTTCTTCGCCCAGTACATGCGGCAATAGCCGTGCATCCGGCCGCTCCGCGTCATCTCCCGCTGCGCGGCGTTCCAGAGGGGATCGTGCGTCCGTGCGTCGCGCAGCGTCGCCGCGTCGTAGAGGAACGGCCGAGGGTCGCGGCGGTGCGCGTCCAACGTGCGGAGCGCCCAGGCCGGGCACCCCTGCAGGCGGTCGTAGTCGGGATTCCGCGCCGCGAAGTTGATCGCCAGCTCGCGCCGCACGAGGAGTTCCTCGAGGAACGCTTCGCGATCCGCCTGCGGCGCATCCGCCGCGCGCACCGCGCGGGCGACCTCCGCGGGGCCGAGGTGTCCGAAGTGGAGGTATGCCGACAGCCGGCTGCAGGCGTCGAGATCCGGCCGATTGCGGGTCTCCGCGTACCCGGTAAGCCGTTCCGCGAGGAACGCGTCGAGGGCGGCGCGGGCGGCGACGGGGCCCGAAGGGACGGACCGCACCGGCGGCACGCTGCGGTCGATCCGCCACGCCTCGGGCACGGCGGCGGCGTCCGGGTCGAGGCTTGGAGGCGGCGCCTTCGCCGCCACGCGCGCCCGACGCGGCGTCGTCGGCGCCGCGAGGAAGGTGTCCAGCAGGGCGCGGTGCTTCGGCCGCAGGGTGCGCGCCGCGAACTCCTGCTTCGGGAAGCACGCCGTCGGCACGACCACGTCGGCGTCGACCGTGACGAACGGGACGGCGAGACGGCGGGCGGCCTCCTGCCGCCAGGCTTCGGTCTCCCGCAGCGGGTTCTCGTCGCCGACCACGAGCGCCGCCTGCACCTCCCGCGCGAAGGCCGCGAGGTCGTGGTCGGGAAAAACCCGGAAGACGAACGAGGCGCCGCGGGCCCGGACTTCGCGGGCGAGGTCGGGCACGCCGCGGAACAGGAAGTCGTAGGCCCGGAGGTTCGCCCTCGGAAAAAACGGCACGGGCGCGAAGAACACGTGGACGGGCAGACCGAGCGCGTCCGCCGTCTCGATCGCGAAGTCCAGCGCCGCGTTATCCCGCGCCCGCTGGGATCGCTGCATCCAGTACACGACCGAGGCGCCGCGAAGCTCCCCGTCGCGACGCATTCTCAGGCGCGGGTCCGCCGCGCAGCGGTCGGCGAGAGGCGTCGCGACGGCGACGGAGCGGAAAACCGGCGTTTGCGTCATGGCGGCGAAAGGAGCGCGGCGGCCGTGAGTTAACGCCGTCCGCGCTTCGGACGGGGCCTCCGCCCCGGAAAATGACTCGATTTCGACGCCGAGCGGCGCCCCGTCGCCCCTCGGCTATCTTCTTTCCGCGCTTCGCCGAGAGTCGCCGTGCGGCGTCTTCGACGAAGCCGACCTGTTTCGGAGCGAGAGATGACCTCCAAGACCAAGCTCTTGGCCGCGGTCCTCTGCCTCGGCGCCGCGGGCCTCGCGCCCGCGCAGCAGTCGAAGTCGCAGGAGGAGCTGGTCAAGCTGCGCGACGAGAAACTCCAGAAGGAGTTCCTCAAGAAGGCCGACTGGACGACCGACTACGACGCGGCGAAGGCCCGCGCGATGAAGGAGGGGAAGCTGATCTTCGCCTACTTCACGCGCTCGTACGCGAAGTGAGGCCCGTGCGACATGCTGGAAGCGGAAGCGCTTTCAGATGCCGCCTTTCCCGAGTTCGGGAAAAAAACGGTCCTCTTCTGCCACGTCACCAGCCGCGTCGACGGCGAGAAGTACGACAAGCTGCTCACTGAGAAAGGCGGTCGCGGTTTCCCGTACCTCGTGTACATGGACGCCGACGGCGGAGTCCTCGGCTCGCCGGCGGGGCGCACCGTCGCCGCGTTCGACGAAGGTCTGGCCACCGCGCAGGCGGCGAAGGCCAAGCGCGCCGATCTCGAAAAGCGTGCGGCGTCGGGCGACAAGAACGCCGCCGCCGAGCTTCTCGAGGACGATCTCAAGTCGGGCCGCTGCGATGCGGACGCCGCGAAGAAGCGCATGGCCGCGATGAGCGGGATCGACCCCGCCGTCAAGGCGCGCCTCGAATCGCGGCTTCTGGACGCCGAGGTTTCGACGATCGTCGGCAAGGCGAAGGGCCCCGAAGATCTCCCGAAGATCGCCGAAGAGCTGAAGGCGCTGAAAGCGGCGGGTCGCGTTCCGACCGGCGACTCGGCGCAGACCTTCTGGAGCGTGCTCTTCCAGGCGTCTCTCAAGGCCGGCGACGCGAAGGGCGCCGAAGAGGCGATCGAAGGAGTACGGAAGCTGCCCGAGGGCCAACGTCGGGATCAGATGCTCAAGATGATGGAGAAGCAGCTCGACGGGCTGAAGAACCCCAAGAAGGACGGCTGAGGCCGTCCGATCGGGTCGAACGCGCCGCGCCCCGCATCTGCGGGACGCGGCGCGCTTCTCTTGCGCTCCGCTCCGTCAGCGCACCCGCCAGTCGGGCGTGAGGCGCGCGAGGCGGTAGCCGGCGAGACGGTCGAGGACGGCGCGGCGCGACGCGGGCGCCGCCGCCCGCAACGCGGCGAGCAGCGTCGCGTCGGGGTCGGACGCGCGGGCGCGCACGCCTCCCTGGAGAAGGTCGCGCCAGAAGAACGCGCGCCAGGCGAGGCGCGCCGTGCGCGTGGGGACGTCGACCGTCAGCTCCCGCGGATCGTCGAGGAACGCCTCCGCGCGCGCGTCCAGCCACGCGTCCTGGCCGGCGCCGACCGGAATGCGCGCGGCGATCGGCCCGAGCGCGGGGCAGACGC
Organism: Planctomycetota bacterium; assembly: GCA_035626575.1. Classification (GTDB taxonomy): domain Bacteria; phylum Planctomycetota; family CAIWVZ01; genus DASPNK01. The sequence continues at coordinate 3,131 of DASPNK010000395.1, forward strand.
CGCCGAGGCCGAAGAACGCGCGCGGCCGATTCAGCGCCGCGAGCTCCCGCGTCACGACGCCGAACGCAGACCGGGCGCGCCCCCCGAAAAGGAGCGCGCGGCGCCGGAGCAGCCCGTCGCCTTCCACCGCCGACAGCGGCGCGGGCACGTCGAGCACGGTCGCCGGCGCTTCGTCGAGGATCGTGCGCACCTGGATCGCCTGAAACCCGTGCAGCCAGCAGCGGACCGCGTGCGAGGCGTCGGGGAAACGGTCGGCCGCCGTGTCGGGCGCGGCGGCCGCGAGCGCCGCGAGGAATCGGTCGAGGGCGTCGCGCGCCGCGGCGTCGGCGCGCCACGCGGCGTAGTCCAGGCCGCCGTCGCGGGTCGCGAAGCGCTCGAGCAGCGACTCCCAGGGGGCGACGTCGAACGGCGCGCCCGGTTCCGCGTTCGGCGCGGGCATCGCGGGGACGTACGTCTTCGCGCGCGTCAGCGCGACCGCCGCGCCGAAGACGCCGCCGACGACGACGATCGCGCCGACGGCGACGACTCGGAACCCCTTGGGCATGGCCCGACGCTATCAACGTCGCGGCGCCGCGCGCGGCGCCGCGCGGGCGCTACGATCCGCGCCATGAGCCGCGACGCCGCGCCGCCCGCCGAGATTTTCGAACTGACGAACGGCGCTCTCACGGCGAAGGTCGCCTCGCGCGGCGCCGAGCTCGTCTCGCTGCGGAAGGACGGCGTCCCGTACCTCTACGAGGGCGACGCGCCGCAGTTCTGGCCCCGTTCGGCGCCGATCCTGTTTCCGGTCGTCGGGCGCTGTCGCGGCGACCGCCTCGTCGTCGACGGCGTCGAGCTGAAGATGCCGCGGCACGGGTTCGCGCGCGAGCTCGAGTGGCTGCCCACGCGGGGCGGATCCGACGAAGTCGAACTCGAGTTGACGGACGCCGACAGCGGGCGCCGCTGGCCGTTCGCCTACGCGCTCACGGCCATCTATCAGCTGCATCCCGACCGGCTCGACGCGCGCTACCGCCTCGAGAACCTCGAGCGCGACCGCGACATGCCGTTCTCGTTCGGCCTGCATCCGGCGTTCCGGCGCCCGCTCGATCCCTCCGTGCCGGCCCGCGACTGGCGCGTGACGTTTCCGCGGCCGATGCGGGCCGACCGACGTCTGCTCGAAGACGGCCTTCGCAGCGGCG
>DASPNK010000396.1:0-17312 GCA_035626575.1 Planctomycetota bacterium
CGCCGACGGCATGGGCGGTCGCCTCTACGGCGAGGTGGCCTCCGAGATGGCCGTGGAGATCCTCGCGCGCCACATCCGCGACGACTTTCCCGAGTCCTACCGCCGACTGTCGCCCGCCGATCAGGCGATCGTCGTGGTCAACCTCCTCGACGAGTGGATCCGCGACGTCAACGCACGCATCTGGAAGAAGGGGCGCGAGGACGAGCGGTATCGCGAGATGGGCACGACCCTGGTCGCGCTCGTGCAGGTCGGGAAGACCGCGGTGCTGGCGCACGTCGGCGACAGCCGTTGCTATCGCTCGCGGAACGGCCGGCTCGAGCAGCTCACCGAAGACCACTCGCTGGTCAACAGTCAGGTGAAGGAAGGCCGCCTCACCGCCGAGGAGGCCCGCGAATCGGCGCAGAAGAACATCATCACGCGCGCCGTCGGCACGGCGAACGCGGTGAAGGCCGACGTGAAGGTGCTTCCGCTGGAGCCCGGCGATCGGTTCCTCATGTGCTCGGACGGTTTGTCCGACATGCTGGTGGACGACCGCCTCGCGGGCGTCCTCGGGGGTCCGATGTCGCTCGAGCAGATGGCGCGCACGCTGGTGAAGGAGGCGAACGACGCCGGCGGCCGCGACAACATCACGGCCGTGATCGGGGAGAACCGGGCGTGACGACCCGCCGCGGGGCGCCGCGCCGATGACGGACGCGCCCGCCCTCGTCGCCCGCGACCTCTACAAGGTCTTCGAGGATCGCAAGCGCGGTCGCATCACGGCGCTCGACTGCGTTTCGTTCGAGGCGCGCCAGGGGCGCGTCCTCGGCCTGCTCGGCCCGAACGGCGCGGGGAAGACCACCGCGCTCCGCATCCTCGCGACGCTCCTCAAGCCGAGCTCGGGGAGCGTCACGGTGCTCGGGCGGGACGTCGCGCGCGAGCCCGCCGAGGCGCGCGCGCTGGTGGGGTTTCTCTCGGGCGCCGCGGGCCTCTACGAGCGCACCACCGCCCGCGAGCTCGTGACGTTCTTCGGCGAACTGCACGGGATGCCTCCGGACCGCATCGCCGAGCGCGTCGAGCGCCTCGCGGCGCTCTTCCGCATGGGACCGTTCCTCGACCAGGCCTGCGGCCGGCTGTCCGACGGGCAACGGCAGAAGGTGCGCCTTGCGCGCATGCTGGTCCACGACCCCGAGGTGCTGGTGCTGGACGAAGCCACCGCCAACCTCGACGTGCTGGTCGCACGGGAGGTCCTCGACTTCGTCCGGTCGGCGCGCGACCTCGGCCGCACGGTGGTGTTCTCCACGCACCTGATGGACGAGGTGGAGCGGCTGGTCGACGACGTGGTGGTGGTGCACCGCGGCAGGAAACTTTTCGACGGCCCGAAGGAGGAGCTGCGCGAGCTGGGCGGGGGCGCGGTGGAGACCGCGTTCTTCCGCCTCGTGGAAGCCGCCGAGGCGGCGTCGCCGTGAGGCGGCGCGTCGTCCTCTCGGTCGCGAAGCGCGAGCTGCGCGACATCCTCCGCGACCGGCGGACGCTGTTCGCCACCTTCGTGCTGCCGCTCGTGCTCTATCCGGCGCTTCTGCTCGGATTCACCTCGCTCGCGAAGTCGGCGCGGGAGGACCTCGGCCGCCGCGAACTCAAGGTGGCGATCACCCGGGACGGCGCGCCGTTCCGGCGGCCTGCGGCGTCGGACGGCGACGGCGTCGCCGAGACGCGCGCAACGACGCGCCCGGCGGGCGACGACGCGGCGTCCGACCCCTTCCTCGCCGCGTTGCTCGCACATCCGAGGCTGCTGTTCGAAGATCGGGGCGGCGCGGCGGAGGCGGCCGAGTCCGCCGCCCGCGGCGACGTGGATCTGGCGCTCGACGTGCCGTCGGACGTCGGCCGGCGTCTCGCGCGCGGCGAGCGGGTGGAGCTGGCGCCGACCTTCCGCTCCCACGACCCGCCGTCGAAGGCCGCGCTGGAGGCCGTCCGGGAGATCGTTCGCGACGTCCGCGACCGCTTCGCGCCGCTGACGCTGCGCGAGGCCGACGCGTCGTCGGGCCGGCAGCGGGCTTCGGCCCTGTTCGGCGGCGTGATGTCGTTCGTCGTCACGATCATGGCGCTGCTCGGCGCGTTCACGCCCGCGCTCGACCTCGTGGCCGGCGAAAAGGAGCGCGGCACGCTGGAGGCGCTCCTCACGTCGCCCGCGTCGCGGCGCGAGCTGGTGATCGGCAAGTATCTCGCCGTCACCGCCTGCGCCGTCGGCGCCTCGCTCGCGAATCTCGGGTCGCTGGCGTTCACGTTCCAGGGGCTGGCGGGGGTCGTGGCCTCGAGCGGCGCCTCCCTCGCGGGAAGCGTGGGATTCGACGCGGCGGGCTTCGCCGTGGTGACGGCGGCGCTGGTGATCCTCTCGGCCCTTTTCAGCGCCGTCGCCGTCGCGGTCTCCGCGTACGCCCGCACCTACAAGGAGGGCATGGCGTACCTGTCGCCGCTCTACATGGTGGTGCTGCCGCTGGCGATGGCCGGCCTGCTGCCGTCGGCGAAGCTGGAGACGCTGGCGATCGTCCCGGTCGCGAACGTCGCGCTGCTGATGAAGAAGCTCATGGCGGGGGAGCACGCGCCGGGCGCGGCGGCGCTCGCCATCCTTTCGCTGGCGGCTCTCGCGTACGCGGCGCTGGAGGCCACGGTGAAGCTGTTCGAGCGCGAGGACGTCCTCTTCCGCGAAGGAAAGGGGCTCTTCGCACGGAGGAAGCTCGAGCCCGGCGAGCCGCCGCCGGCGCCCACGCCCGGCCTCGCGGCGTTCACGCTGGTGCTCTGCGTGACCGCCGTGTTCTTCTCGGGCGTCGTGAAGGACCGCGTCCTCGGCATGTTCGTCCAGTTCGGGCTGTTCGTCGCCGTGCCGCTCGGGCTCTCGCTCGCGGCGCGGTTCCCGGTGCGGGAGACGTTCGCGACGCGCGCGGCGCGTCCGGCGGGATATCTCGGCGCGCTCGTCTGCGCCGCGGGCGGCGTGCTGGTCGCGATCGTCGCGTCCCGCGTCCTGGGGGAGGACGCGGCGAAGGAGACCTCCGAGGAGCTGAAGAAGACCGTTCTGCCGCTCTTCGAGCGCAGCCTGTGGATCGGGTTCCTCTGCGTCGCGGCGCTGCCCGCCGCGGCGGAGGAGCTGCTCTTCCGGGGGTTCGTGTACGCCGGCATGCGGTCGGCGCTGCGGCCGTTCGGCGCGGCCCTCGCGACCGCGCTGCTCTTCGCGCTCATGCACATGGACCCGGTCCGCTTCGGGCCGACCTTCGTCCTCGGCTGCGTGCTGGGGGCGCTCCGGGCGGTCGCCGGCTCGGTGTGGCCGCCGATGCTGATGCACTTCGCGGTGAACGCCTTCGCCGCCTGGTCGACCGTCGTGGCGCCGGCCGAAGATCCCGGACTGACGCTTCCCGGCGGCGTCATGGCGGCGATGGTCGGCGGAGGAGTCGCCCTGATCGCCCTCGGCCTGTTCCTCGCGGGCGCGCGGCCCCGCCGCGCGCTTGGCGCCGCCGGAGGCGACCGCTAAAAACGCGGTCCATGGCGCCTCGGCCCGTTCGGGCCGGACCGTCGACCTCCCGCATGAGTTCCAACACCACGGTCCACTCCCGTCTGCGGCCCGACCTGCAGCTCCGCATCCACGAGCTGATGGTCAAGGCGCGCGTTCTCGAAGAGCGGCTCATCACCATGAACCGCAAGGGCGAGGGCTACTTCTGGATCGGCGGACCGGGCGAGGAGGCGTTCAGCGTGCCCCTCGGCCTGCAGGTGAAGAAGGGCGAAGGCCTCGATTACGACTACCTGCATCTCCACTACCGCTCGTCGGGCATCCTCCTCGCCATGGGCGCGGAGATGATCGACTCCATCCGGCAGATGGGCATGCGCGCGACCGACCCTTATTCCGCCGGCCGCAACTTCGCCAATCACTACGCGGTGAAGAAGTGGAACGTCGTGCCGATGGCGCCGACCATCGAAACGCAGTTCTCGATCGCGCCGGGGACCGCGCTCGCGCAGAAGCGCCACGGCGGCACGGGCATCACCATCGTCAACGGCGGCGACGCCGGCACGGCGGAAGGCGACTTCGCCACCTGCCTCGTGTGGTCGACGCGACCCGGCATGGAGCTGCCGGTGCTGATGATCGTGATGAACAACGGCTTCGGCATTTCGACGCTGCACTCCACGCAGCACGGCGTGCGCCACATCGCCGACCGCGCGGTGCCCCACGGCATCGTGACCGACGTCGTCGACGGCAACGATCCCGTCGCGTCGTGGCTGGCGATCGAGAAGGGGATGGACTACGTGCGCCGCGAGCGGCGCCCGTACCTGATCGAGGCGAAGGTCTCGCGGCTCCACGGCCACTCCAGCTCCTCGGGCGCCAACCGCGTCTCCGAGGCCGACTGCATCGCGGCGTTCGAAGATCGCCTGGTGAACGAAGGCGTCTCGACCAAGGCGGAGCTCGCGCTGGTGTGGGAGAAGTTCCGCTCCGAGGCCGAAGCGGCCGCCGCGCAGGTGCGACAGGAGCCGTTCCCCGAGCCGGGCGACGAGTGGAAGTGGACGTTCCGCGACGACCCCGGCGAGCGCGTCGCGAAGAGCGGCGGGGAGGGCTTCTGACATGGCCAACATGGCCCAGGCCATCCGCATGGCGCTCGCCTACGGCGAGGCGCATCTCGGCGTCACCGACGTGTTCGGCGAAGACGTCGGCCCGCCGCTCGGCGGCGTGTTCACCGCGACGCAGGGCTTGAAGACGGCGTGGAACTCGCCGCTCGACGAGCGCGGCATCATCGGCTGCGCCTACGGGCTCGCGCTCGCGGGCCAGCGCCCGGTCGCCGAGATCCAGTTCTGCGACTACATCTTCAACACGATCGACCTGATCAAACTCGTCGGCAACGCGCACTGGGGCTGCGCCGGCGCGTGGAACCTGCCGCTCACGGTGATGACGCCCGTCGGCGCCGGCATCCACGGCTCGATCTATCACTCGCATTCCTTCGACGCGATCATGACCCACCTCCCGGGGTGGAAGATCGTCATGCCGTCGACGCCGATCGACGCCTACGGGCTGATGATCGCCGCGCTGAAAGACTCCAACCCGGTCATGTACCTCAAGCCCAAGGCGCTGCTCCGCACCAAAGGCGAGGAGCTGATCCCGGGCGAGCCCGCCGACGAGAAGACGCTCTCGAAGATGATCGACGCGCCGCTCGGCGACCGGAGCCAGTGGAAGCCCCAGTGGCCGGATCTCACCGACTACACGGTCGAGATCGGCAAGGGCAAGGTCGTGCGCGAAGGCGCGCACGTCACCGCGGTCACCTACGGCCGGCATGTGCTCATCACAAAGGCCGCCGCCGCGACGCTCGCCGAGGAGGGGATCGAGGTCGAAGTGATCGACCTGCGCTCGCTGTTCCCCTACGACTGGGACCTCGTCGTCGGCTCGATCCGCAAGACGGGCCGCGTCGTCTTCATCAACGAGGACACGTCGGTCGTGAACTTCGGCGAACATCTGCTGCGCCGCGCGATCGACGAGCTGTTCTACGAGCTCGACGCGCGCCCGCGCCTCGTCGCCGGCAAACACGTCCCCGGCGTCGGCCTCGCGCCGATCCTCGAGGAGAACAGCGTCCCGCAGCAGAAGGACGTGGAACGCGTCCTCCGCGAAGCGGCGCTCGAACCCGCGTAGCCGGAATCCGGCGAAGCAGGGCCGACCCTCCGCGGCGCTCCGGGCGCGGGCCGCTGCGGTCCTGTTCCGGAGCCCGATGCCGCGCCGATCGCGTTTATCGGGACGCGGCGTCGTGCACGATCTCGCCGGCGACCACCGTCAGGAGGCAGCGCGCGTCGAGCAGGGCCTCCGGCGCGCAGGTCATCGGGTCGACGCTGAGCACGCAAAGGTCGGCGACGAATCCCGGGGCGAGGCGTCCGCGGACGTTTTCGGTGAACGTCGCGTAGGCCGCCCAGGTCGTGAGGCCGCGCACGGCTTCTTCGCGGTTGAGCGCCTGCGTCGGGTCGAACGCCTCGGCGCTGCGCCGTTGGGGATCGCGCCGCGTGACGGCCGCGTAGAGGTTGGCGAGCGGCGAAAGCGGCTCGACCGGCGCGTCGGTCCCGAGGCAGAGCCGCGCCCCCGCGTCGAGGAGCGACCGCCACCGATACCCCGTGCGCTCGAGGCGCTCGTCGCCGAGGCGCGCGCGCGCCCAGGGCCAGTCGCTGGTCGCGTGGCACGGCTGCACGGAGGCGATCACGCCGAGTCGTCGGAAGCGGGGGACGTCGCGCGGGTCGACGTGCTGCGCATGCTCGATGCGGAACCGGTGGTCCGTCGCCGGCCGGGACGCCGCCGCAGCTTCGACGGCGTCGAGCACGGCGCGGTTGGCGCGGTCGCCGATGGCGTGGACGCAGAGCTGCCGGCCGCGCTCGAGGCAGCGCGCGGCGACCTTCCGCAGGAAGTCCGGCGAGGCGAGGTCGAGGCCGCGCGCGTCGGCGCGGTCGGCGTACGGTTCGAGGAGGGCCGCGCCGCGGGAGCCGAGGGCGCCGTCGGCGTAGAGCTTCAGCGCGCGCAGCGTGAGCCTTCCGCCGTGCTCCGTGACTACGGGCCGCGCCAGCGCGTCCACCAGCTCGGCGGCGGTCGAAACCTCCGCCATCGCGTAGACGCGGAGCTTGAGGCGCCCGGCGTCGCAGAGGCGGAGCAGCGCCAGCAGCCCGGCCTGGTTCTCGCCCGCATCGACGAACGTCGTGATGCCTTGCCGGAAGGCTTCCGCCTGGCCGCGCAGGAAGTCGTCCTCAGCCTGCGCGGGATCGGTCCGAGCTTCGGCGAAGCGCATCACGAGATCGGCGGCGCGGTCGATCAGCACGCCCGTCGGCGCGCCGGAGGCGTCCCGCAGGATTTCGCCGCCGTCGGGATCCGGCGTCGACGCGTCGATCCGCGCGAGGCGGAGCGCGGCGCCGTTCACCCAGACGGCGTGGCCGTCGGCGCGCGACAGCGCGACCGGCCGGTCGGGAAAGGCCGCGTCGAGGTCGGCCGCCGTCGGCCACCGCGGCGCGTCCCAGCGCTCCTGATTCCACCCGCGTCCGAGCAGCCAGCGCCCCGCCGCCAGGTCGGCGGCGGCGCCGACGGCGCGCGCGACCGCCTCCTCGGCCGACCGCGTTCCGGCGAGGTCGACTTCGCGCAGGCTCCGCCCCGTCGCCCGGAGATGCGCGTGCGACTCGTAGAGCCCGGGCAGGATCACGGCCTCCGCCGGCGCGCGGATCACGCGCGTCTTCGGTCCGATGCGCCGCTCGGCCTCGGCGCGGTCGGCGACGCGTTCGATGCGGTCGCCGAGCACGACGACGGCTTCGCCGTCGGGGCGGCGCGGATCGAGCGTGCGCACGCGTCCGAAGATCACGAGGTCGGCGTCGAAGCGGACCTCGGGGACGCCGTTTCGGGACTCGGCGGCGGCGACGGGCGGGCCGAGGTCGCGACGCTCGCCGGCGGACGCGCAACCTGCGGGGACGGCCGCGGCGGCGACGGCCAGCGCGGCGAGGAGACGACGGGAAGCGACGTGCATCGGGGGCTCCGCGCGCAGGTTAACGGACGTGCGGCGAGGGGGCCGCCGCCCCCCGCGCGACGTCGCGGTCGCCGCTGCTATGACCTCGGAGATGACCGCGCCCGCCCTCCGCTGCGTCGGCCTGACGGCGCTCCATGCGCCGGACGCGGGCGTCGAAGACCTCGACCTCGAGGTGCGCGTCGGCGAGGTCTTCGGGTTCCTCGGACCGAACGGCGCGGGCAAGACGACGACGATCCGGCTGCTGCTCGACCTCCTCCGGCCCGATCGCGGCTCGGCCGAGGTCCTCGGCGTCGAAACGCGCGCCGGCGGGCCGGAGTTGCGGCGCCGGATCGGCTTCCTGCCCGGGGACCTCGCGTTGTTCCCGCGCACGACCGGGCGCCGGACGCTCGAGCTGTTCGCCGCCCTGCAGCGCGCCGCGCCGGTCCGGCGCGAAGCGACGCTCGACCGCCTCGGCTTCCCGCGGGACGCGCTCGATCGCGCGGTGCGGACGTATTCGACCGGCATGCGCCAGATGATCGGGCTGACGATCGCCTTCCAGCACGATCCGGAGCTCCTCGTCCTCGACGAGCCCACGACGGGGCTCGACCCGATGGTGCGCGACGGATTCCTGGACCTCGTGCGGGAAGCGCGGGCTCGCGGTCGCACGGTGTTCCTCTCCAGCCACGTGCTGACCGAAGTGGAGCGCGTCGCCGACCGCGTCGCGCTGATCGCGAGGTCGCGCCTCCGGCTCACGGCGACGCTCGACGAGCTGCGCGCGCGCCGCCCCCGCACGGTGACGGTGATCCGCCGGGACGGGACCCGCGAAACCTGGGAGCACGCGGGCGACCCCGACCCGCTGCTTCGGCGCCTCGCCGAAGAGAGGCCGCTGGACGTGCTGATCGAGCCGGCCACGCTCGACGCCGTCTTCCGCGCCGCGGTGTCGGAGGCGGGGCCGTGACGTTCTCGCGCCCGATCTACCGCTTTCTCCTCGGACGACACTTCGGAGTCGCCGCCGCCCTCGCCGCGGTCCCGGCGCTGATCGGCGCGGTTCTCGGCGCGTTGCTGAACACGCACCTGAAGCAGCGCGCGACGGCGAGGACTCTCATCGAGGGCTTGCCGGTCTTCCGCCGTCTCGTCGACGACGAGACGCTCGACTTCCTCTCGACGTCGGGATATCTCGGCTTCGTCTTCAAGCACCCGCTGACGTTCCTCGCCTTCGCGCTGGCGGTCGGCGCGCCCGCGCTGACCACGCCCGCCGGGGACCGCGGCCGCGGCGCGCTCGACCTCCTCCTCGCGTCGCCCGTCTCGCGCCGCGGCGTCGTGCGCGCCTCGGCCGCGGTCACGGCGACGTGCGCGCTGCTCGCCGCCCTGGGGCCCTTCCTCGGCGCCGTCGTCGGCGCCCTCGTGTCGGGACGTTGGGAGGAGGCGCCGATCGGCCGCTACGCGATCGCCTCGGCGAACGCCGCGGCGTTCTGCCTCTGTCTCGGCGCCGTCGCCCTCCTGCTGTCGGCGGGCGCCGAAGACGGAGTCTCCGCCGCGCGGCGTTTTTCCGCCTTCTTTCTGCTCGCCATGCTGGCCGACGCGCTCTCCCTCCTCTGGGACGACGGCGCCTGGCTCCGCTGGATCACGCCGGGCGGCTACTACCGCGCGTCCGAGACGATCGCCGGCAAGGCCGACCATGCGCTGCACTTCGGCGCGCTCCTCGGCGCCGCGCTTCTCGCCTGGATCATGGCGGAACGCGTCGCCGAGCGCCGCCGCCGGGCGTGACGCGCGCGCGCCGTCAGAACGACCGCGCGACGTCGCAGAGCCAGTCGCGATCCCAGTCGCGACATTGGCGCGAGACCAGGAGCGCCACGCCGTCCTCGAAGGTGACGGCGACGACGTCGCACTCGGGGCACGCGACCAGCGCGACGCCGGCGCGGGACGGCGCTCCGTGCAGCGCCGCGAGTTCGACGTCGCGGCAGCGCAGCTCGTAGAGCGCGACCTCGCGGTCGCCGAAGTCGATCAGCAGGCGCGCGACCGGGCGGTCCCGCCAGGCGAGCCGATCGCCGCACGCCACGCGACCGCCGCGGAGCGCGGCCCCCGCGACGCGCGACGGCCGGCCCAGCGCCCGCGCGGCGTCGGCGAGGGCTTCCTCAGGCGGCGAGAGCCGCGCGCCGCCGCGGCAGAGGCGCGAGACCGGGTCGTCCCCGAGCGCTTCGTCGTCGGCGAGGCGCCCGCGGACCAGCGCGTCGTATTCGGCCGAGGCCCAAGCGACGAACGCTCCGTGGGCGCCCGCCGGGCAGCGCCCCGGCGCCGAAAAGCGGCTGGCGAAGCGAAGTCGCGTCGGCGTTTCGGGCGCGACGCCGCTCCTGAGCGCGCTCCCCGGCTTCGTCGGCGTGTCGCGCAACGTCGCGGCGGCGACCAGCGACGCCGCGAGCACGAGGAGCGGCGCGCCGCGGCGGACGCGTTCGCGGCGCCGCTCGCGGCGCATCGCGAGGCCGAACCCGGCGCGGACGCGCTCCGGGCACGCCTCGGCGGCGAGGGCGCGGCGGCAGCGGTCCCGGATGCGCTCCTCCGCGGCCAGCCGCTCGCGGCACGGCGGGCAGCGGTCGAGGTGCTCGAGGATCGCGACGTGGTCCGAGACCTCGAGCGCGTCGTCGAGCCACGGCTCGATCAGGCGGCGGCAGTCGAGGCAGTTCACCGCGGGTCCTCGCGCAGCCCGCGCCCGTCCGCGCGCGCGACGTCGGCCAGTCGATCCTGAAGCGCCTTCCGGGCGCGGAAGAGGCGGGACATCACGGTGCCCAGCGGACGGCCGATCACCTCCGCGATCTCGCGGTACTTCAGGTCTTCGACGGTCGCGAGGAGGAACACCACGCGGAGCTCTTCCGGCAGCGAGTCGACCGCCGCCTTGATGCGGTCGTCGACGGCCTCCAGTACGGCGGCCTCGCGCTCGGCGTAGTCGGGCCGGTCCAGCTCGCGCACGAGCGCGTCGGCCGGCGTCTCGAGCTCGCCGACGGCGTCGAGGTCGACCAGGGGAGGCCCGGCCGATCGTCGACCGCTCACGAACGTCGTGTAGAGCACGCGCATCAGCCACGCTTTGAAGTTGGTTCCGGGTTTCCAGCTGTCGAAGAAGCGGAAGGCCTTGAGGAGGCCGTCCTGGACGAGGTCCTCGGCGTCGGCGGGCGACCGCGCCAGGCGCGCCGCCGTCCGATAGAGCGCGTCGAGATGCGGGGCCGCTTCGGCCTCGAACCGCGCGGCGCGGGACCGCGGCGTCAAGCGAAAGGAAAGGAGCAAAGGGAGAGGACGGCGCCGTTCTCAACGCGCCGGGAACGGAGTCTATTCGCGGCGCCGCCGTTCGCGAGGCGGAGAGCGGATCCCCCTGAGAAACGTCGCCCGGCACCCCCGGGATCGCCGGTTCGCGCGCGCCCGCGATGGACGGCGGGGCGAACTTTCTTACACTTCGCGCCTCGTTCCGGACGGGGGCGCGCGTCGCGCCACGGAGAACCCATGCAGCGTCGTTCGTTCGCGCGCGCCTTCGCCGTCTGTGCGGCGGTCGCGTGCGCCGCGCCGGCCCAGTCGCCGACGCTCCTGATCCGGGGAGGTCGCGTCCACGCCCGTCCCGGCGCCGAGCCGGTCGAGGCGTCGATCCTCGTGGTCGACGGCCGCATCAAAGACGTGGGCAAAGACGTGGTCGCGCCGGAGGGCGCCGAGGTTCTCGACGCCGCCGGGCACGAGGTATACCCGTCCTTCATCGACCCGCTGAACGACGCGCTGCTTGAGACCTACCCGACTCCGCCCGGCGCCCTCGGCGGCGGCGATCGCGCGCTCGACCTCTACGACCGCTTCGCCGACGCGCGCCGCGCGCGGCTGATCCGCGCGGGCGTCGGCGTCGTCGGCCTCGGGGCCCCGGCGTCGGGGATGCGTTCCGGCGTCGCCGCCGTGGTGTGCACGCCGGTCGGCGCCGACGGCGCGCCGACGGTGATCGCCGAAGACCGCTTCGTGCAGTTCGACGTCGCCGTGCGCCAGCGCGCCGGCGGCGATCCGTTCTCCCGGGGGCTCGGCGGCTCGACGATCGTCAACGTGATGTCGCGCGACACCGCGGTCCGATCGCTCGAGGAGTTCTTCGAAGGCGCGAAGAAGTACCGCGAGGCCTGGGAGAAGTACGCGAAGGATCTCGAGGAGTACAGGAAGAAGCTCGCCGAGGGCGGCGGCGCCGAGTCGAAGCCCGCCGAAAAGAAGGACGACGCCGAGGAGCGTCGTCCGGCCCCTCGCGGCGCGCCGCGCCTTCCCGAAGGCTTCCGCGACTGGCCCCGCCAGAAGCAGCGGGAGTGGATGCGGGAAAACATGAACCGCGGCCCGGGGGGCGCGGAGACGACGGAGTCGTCGCCGACCGCGGCGAAGTCCGACGGCAAACTGAAGCCGCCCGAAAAGCCGAAGGTCGAGCCCGAGAAGGAGGCGCTCGTCCGGGTGCTGAAGCGCGAGCAGCCGCTCTGGGTCGCGGCGGAATGGACGCAGGACCTCGACGCCGTGCTGGACTTCGCCAAGGCGAAGAAGGTGCGGCTGGTGGTGATCGGGGCCGCGGAGGCGGACCTGCGTCTGGAGAAGCTGAAGGCGGCGAAGGCCGTGGTGTTGCTGCCGCCCCCGGTCGCGTTCGGCGAAGACCCGTTGGGCGGGCCGCGCGAAGACCTCGCGCGGTTGCTCGCAAAAGAGGGGATCCCGTTCGCGTTCTTCACCGCCGGCCGTCCGGAGTACGGTCCCGACGGGTTGCCGTTCGCGGCGGCGCTGGCGATCGGGCGCGGGCTGACCGAAGACCAGGCGCTGGCCGCGGTCACCGTGAATGCGGCGCGCGCCCTCGGGCTGGAAAAGACGCTCGGAACCGTCGAGGTCGGCAAGGAAGCCCACCTCATGCTGATCAAGGGATCGCCGTTCGCGCCGGGCGCCCGTCCGGCCCGGCTGGTGTGCCGCGGCCGCACGGTCGCGACGGAGAACTGACGTGCGGGTCGCCGTTCCCTGCGTACTTTTCGCGGCCGCCGCCGTCGCGGCCGGGCAGGCCCCGGGCGCCGCTTCGGCCGCCGACCTCGTGCTCGTCGCCGCGCGCGTCGCGCCCGTCGATGGCCCCGCCGTCGACGGCGGCGTCGCCATCGCCGACGGGAGGATCGTCGCCGTCGGCCCGGCCGCGCTCGCGCATCCGTTGAAGCCGACGGGGACGAAACTCGAGTTCCCGGGCGCTACGCTGTTTCCCGGGCTCGTGGACGCCGGCAGCTACGTCGGCGTGCGCCGCGAGCGCGACGAGACGACCACGGCCTTCGAAGTCGAGACGCGGATGGCGGACGCGCTCGATCCGTTCCACCCCGGCTTCGCGCGGAACCGCGCCGCGGGCGTGACGACGCTCCACGCGACGCCCGGCGACCGCTCGGTGATCGGCGGCCGCACCGCTGTGCTGAAGGTCGCGCCCGGCGGCGCGCGGCGCGTGCTGCGCGCCGACGCCGGCCTCAAGGCGAGCTTCGTGCAGGCGGCTTACTCCGACGACCGCGCGCCGACGTCGGTGCAGGGCGCGCTCGATCTCCTGAATCGGCCGACGCCGGACCTCGCCGAGCGGCTGAAGCCGTGGACCGACCCGACGTCGACGCTTTTCGTCGCGGCGCGCAGCGAGCGCGACGTGCGGGCGCCGGGGCGTCTGTCCAGGCTCGGCGGACGGAAGATCCTGATGACCGGGCCCGCCGCGGGCGAGGCCCTCGACGACGTCGCGGCGTACGCCGCGGGCGTCGTGCTCGACCCGCTGCCGCCGTCGCTCGCCCCTTACGAACGCCGTCGCGTCGCCGATCTCTGCGCGCGGCTGCCGTTCGCCTTCGCTTCCTACGCGCCGCTGGATCCGCCGACCGTGCTGCGGATCTCCGCCGCGACGGCCGTCGCCTGCGGCGTGCCGGAGGACCGGGTCGAGCGCGCGCTCACCCTCGGCGCCGCGACCCTGCTCGGCGTCGAGAAGCAGGTCGGCTCGCTCGCCGTCGGCAAGGACGGCGACGTGTGCGTGTTCTCCGGGCCGCCGTGCGACCCGAGGTCGCGGCTGCTCGCGACCGTCCAGGACGGCCGCGTCGTCTGGCGCGCGCCCGCCGATTGAGCCTCCGGGAGACGTCGATGCACCTCCTCACCGCCGCCGCGCTGTGCGCCGCGACCGTCGTCGCGCAGCAGGGCGGGCCCGACCTCCTCGTCCGCGCGCGGACGCTGTACGTGGGCGACGGCCGCGTGCTGAAAGACGCCGCCGTCGTCGTCGCGGGCGGCAGGATCGTCTCCGTCGGGGCCGCGCCGGCCGCGGCGGCGAAGGAGACGCTGGACGTCGCGGAGGCCTGCGTCACGCCCGGGTTCGTCGAAGGCTCGTGCCACGCGGGCTTGCCGCGCGGCGGGGCGGAGAACGAAGAAGGCAGCGAGGTGACGCCCGGCATCCGCGTCCTCGACGCCGTCGAGCCGGGCGCGGAGGAGTTCGCGCGGCTCCTCGAGCAGGGCGTGACGACGATGATCGTGACGCCGGGGCACCGCAACGTGATCGGCGGGCTCTCGTGCGCGCTGAAGCCGCGCAAGGGAGGCGTCGACGCCATGCTGCTGCGGGACGAGATCGCGCAGCTCGCCGCGCTGAATCGCGAGCCCGCGATCCGCAACTCTCCGCCCGGCGGCCGCTTCTTCCGGATCGGCGCGCCCGGCCTCTATAACCGCCGGCCGGCGACGCGCCTCGGCGTGGTGTTCGAGGTGCGGCGCGCGCTGATGGAGGGCGCGGGCCGGCTCCGCTCGGACGGCTGGCTCGAGCAGTTCGACGACGTCGACGGCGCGCCGCTCGCGCGCGCGGTGGACGGCGGGACGCCGATCGCGTTCGTCGCGAACACGGAGACCGACATCCTCGCCGCGTTGCGGATCGCCGACGAGTTCGGCGTGAAGCGCTGGTACGTCCAGGACGCGGTCGAGGCCGAGCGCGTCCGGGAGCAGCTCGCGCGGCGCAAGGTCGACGTGATGATCGGCGCCGTCTCCTTCCAGGCGGCCCCCGCGACGCAGTTCGACCGCGGCGGCCTGATGGGGGCGCCGCGACGGCTCGCCGACGCGGGCGTCCGGTTCGCGATCTCGCGCGGGACGTCGCGCCCCGGCGCCACGCTCCGCGACTACGCGATCGCCGCCGCGCGCGGCGGGCTCCCGCCGGGTCGCGCCGTCGCCGCCGTCACCGGAGACCCCGCGCGCATCGTCGGCGTCGCCGACCGCGTCGGGACCGTCGAGGCCGGCAAAGACGCCGACCTGCTCGTTTTCGCGGGCGACGTGCTGTCGCCCGCGGCATCCCTCGCCTGCGTCGTGCTCGACGGGCGGGTCGTCTATCGCGCGGAACAGCCCGCGCGTGCGGAGGCGCCGCAGTGAACGTGAAGCTTCTCGCCCTCGGCGCGGCGCTGGCCGCCGTCGTCGCCCCCGCGCAGGAGACGATCATCCGCAACGCGCGGGTGATCGCGATTTCCGGCCCCGATCAGGAGAAGGCGGACGTCCGCATCGTCGACGGACGCATCGCGGAGATCGCGCCCTCGCTGCCGGCCGCGCCGCCGCGGACCGCGGTGATCGACGCGCGCGGCCGCACGCTCATGCCGGCGTACGTGCTGGCGCACACCAGCGAAGGTCTCGACCGCGCCAACGAGGCGATGGACGTGACGCCGTTCGTCTCGGTCCTCGACGCCGTCGATCCGACGCTGCCGTTCTTCGACAACATGCTGCGCGACGGCGTGTACACGGTGAACGTCATGCCCGGCGACCGCACCGTGGTCGGCGGCATGGGGCGCGTGCTGCGGCCGGTCGGGCGGATCGTGGAGGAGATGACGATCGTCGCCGAGCCCGGGCTGAAGATCTCGATGTTCCCTCCGCAGGGGAACCGGGCGTCCCACCTCGCCAAGCTGCGCGCGGTGCTCGACGACGCGCGCCGCCACCACGAGGCCCGCGAGCTGGCCGTCGACACGCGCCCGACGGGGAACTTCGCGGTCGACCTCGAAGCGATGCAGATCGAGCGCCGCAAGGAGGCCCTCGTGCGCCTCGTCAAAGGCCGCCTGCCGGCGTTCGTCTCCTGCGAATCGTCGGGCGACGTGCTGCGCGCCCTCGACCTCGCGAAGGAGTTCGGGCTCGATCTGCGGTTCGTGCTGCAGCCCGGGACCTGGCGCGCGGCGAAGCACCTCGCCGACGCGAAGGCGAAGGTGATCCTGACGGCCGACTTCGTCGCCGAAGAGACCGACCCCGAGACCGGCAAGGCGACGCGCCGCATCCTGCCGAAGATCCTCCACGACGCGGGCGTGGAATTCGCGGTCACCACGGCCCAGACCAGCCTCGGCCACCGATACCTCTGGTACCAGGCGTCGCTGCTCGTGCGGCACGGCGTCCCGCGCGAGGTCGCGCTGAAGAGCGTCACGCTGACGCCGGCGCGCATCCTCGGGCTCGAAGCCTCGCGAGGTTCGATCGAGGTCGGCAAGGACGCCGACCTGCTGCTGCTCACCGACGATCCGCTGTCGGGGCGCGCCTGGGTCGACGTCGGCGTGGCCGACGGCAAGGTGGTGTACGAGCGCGTGAAGGATCGGCGGCTCGCCGAGCTGCTCGGCCTCGGCGCGGAGACCCGCTGATCATGCGGAAGCCTGTTTCGAGCGCCGTCCTGGCGCTCGCGTTCTTCGGAGGCGCGGCGGCGCTCGCGTCGGGCCAGGCGCCGGCGACGCCCGCGTCGAAGGGGCCGACCCTCTACGTCCGCGTCGGGCGGATCGCGCTCGCGCCCGGAGATTCCGGCGGCGGCTGGATCCGGCTGGAGAACGGCGTACTCGCGGCGATCGAGCGAGCGCCGGCGTTCCGGCCGCCCGAAGGCGCGGAGACGCTCGAGCTCGACCAGGGGTGGGCGACGCCGACGTTCGTGCACCCGTTCGCCCGCGCCCTGTCCGACGGCTCCGACGCCGACGAAGGCGTGACGGCGGGCGCCGTCGCCGCCGACCTCTTCGATCCGTTCGAGCCGCGGCCCACGTGGGCCGCGACGGGCGTCGCCCACGCCTTCGTCGCCTCGGGATTCGCGCGGCTCGTTCCCGGCCAGGGGTCGGTGGTGCGGCTTCATGCGGCGGATCCGCTCGAAGCGGTCGCGGTGCGCTCCGCGGCGCTGCGCATCAACCTCGGCGAGGCGGTGCGTTCGACGCCGGAGCTGTGGAAGCCGCCGATCCTTCCAGGCCCCGAAGATCCGTTCCGACCCGCCGTCGACCAGGGCCCGAAGACCCGCGGCGGCGCCGCGCAGCAGATCCGCGCGCTGTTCCGCGCCGCGGACGCGTGGCGCCGCGCGCCGCGCCCGCTCGGCCCGGACGAGCCCGACCTGCGCCCGTTCGCCGCCGCGCTCGAAGGCAAGCTGCCGGTGCGCGTCGCGGCCGACCGCTACGCCGACGTGGCGTCGGCGATCCAGCTCTCCCGCGAGCTCGGATTCCGGCTGGTGATCGAAGGCGGGAACGAGGCGTGGAAGCTGGCCGACGAGTTGGCGGCGGCGAAGGCGTCGGTGGTGCTGCGGCTCACGTTCGTCGCGCCGACCGGATCCGCGCCGTTCGCTCCGGTGTTCCTGCCGGAGGGCGAGGGGCACCCGGACGCCCACGTGCGGCTCCGCGACGCGGGCGTGCCGATCGCCTTCATGCCTCCCGAGGGCGGCAAGGACGAAGACCTCTGGTTCTACGCGAGCCGCGCGCTGAGGCCGGGCGTGTTTTCCGAGGAGGAGGCGCTCGCCGCGACGACGTGGACCGCCGCGCGCCTCTGCGGCCTCCCGTTCGAGCCGGCCGCGATCGGCAGGCCCGCGGAGATCGCGATCTTCGCCGGCTCTCCGTTCGAAGCGACCGCGCG
>DASPNK010000397.1:0-4050 GCA_035626575.1 Planctomycetota bacterium
CCACAGCCCGCCGAGCAGCGACCCGCGGTAGCGGGCCCGAAGCTCGCGGCCGATAAACGCCGCGAGGAGCTCGCGGAAGCGGACGCACTGGGCGGCGAGACTGAACAAAGCGGCGGATCCTGCGGCGCGGCGAAGAGGAAGCACCGCTCGGCGCGGCGGGCGGGGAAACCTATCCCTCGCGTTCCCTATCGTCAACGACGCCGGGGCGGCCGTAGCCGTCGGCCGCAAGGCCTTCGCCGGACGCCCCAAGGCGCCCGCCCGGCCGGGTTTGCCCGGGAGCGCGGCCGGTGATAGGTTCCCGCGCCCCCGAGCGCGCCTCGCCTGCGCAAACGGCTCCACCTGCGGCGCGCCGGCGCCGAAAGCGTACGAGCGGAGGCGCGCCGTCGCCGGACGGGACCGTCGACCGAAACTGCCTCATGAAGTGCCCCGTCTGCGGAACGTCCGCCGTCGAAAACGGCGTGTGCTTCTACTGCGAGGCCCGGAAGGCCCGACGCGCCCGGGTCGCCGTCGGCGCCGCAGCGACGGCCGCGGCGACGGATCGCCCGGGCGCCGACCATGGACCCCATGCCGTGATGGACATCCCGGACGCCAAGACCACCTCTCCGCCGCCCGGGACGTCCTCGGCGCCGCCGTCGCCGAACGGCGACGCCGGCGACCGGCGACCGCACGTGCTCGTCCTCGGCGGCGGGCTCGCCGGCCTCTCCTGCGCCCACCGGCTGTCCAAGCAGGGCTACCGCATCACCGTGGTCGAGCAGTACGACGAGGTCGGCGGCCTCGCCTCCAGCGGAACCATCACGACGCCGTGGGGCGAGTTCGATTACGACACCGGGCCGCACCGGTTCCACACCGGCGAGAAACACCTCAACGACGAGGTCCTCGAGCTGCTCGGCGACAACGTGGTCACCGCGAACCGGCTGTCGCGGATCTTCCTGTACGGTCGGTTCTTCAACTACCCGCTCGTCGGGTCGAACGTGGTGAAGAGCCTGCCGAAGTCGGTGCTGCTCAAGTGCGGCCTCGACTACGCGTGGATCAAGATCAAGAACGTCTTCGCCCGGAAGCCCGACGACAACTTCGAGAACTGGGTCGTCAACCGCTTCGGCCGGAAGCTGTACGAGATCTTCTTCGGCGTCTACACGGCGAAGACGTGGGGCATCCCCTGCACCCGCATCTCGGCCGACTGGGCCGCGCAGCGCATCTCGCTCCTCTCGCTGTGGGACACGGTGAAGAAGACCTTCTTCCGTCCCAAGCACGAGAACACGCCGCGCACGCTGGTGTCGAAGTTCTTCTATCCGAAGCGCGGCGGCATCGGCACGCTCTGCCGGCGCTACCAGGAGGAGCTGGAGAAGAAGGGCAACCGCGTCTTCGTGAAGACGAAGGTGCTGTCGGTGAAGGTCGAGAACGGCCGCTGCGTCGGCGCCGAGGTGGAAGGCCCCGAGGGACGCCGCTTCATCGCGGCCGACTCGACGATGTCGACCGTCTCCTGCACCGACCTCGCGCGCATGATGTCGCCCGCGGCGCCGCCCGAGGTGATCGAGGCGGCGAACCGCCTCAAGCATCGCAGCATGGTGTTCGTCTACCTCGTGCTCGACCGCCCGAAGCTCACCGACGACCACTGGATCTACCTGCCCGAGGGCGACATCACGCTGCACCGCCTCTCGGAGTACAAGAACTTCTCGCCGTACTCCGCGCCGCCGGACAAGACGCTGATCTGCGCGGAGATCACCTGCGACTACGGCGACGCGCGCTGGAACCAGTCCGACGAGACGCTGCGCGACGTCACCGCGAAGGACCTCGTGAAGATCGGCCTCATCCGCAAGGAGGAGATCCTCATGACCTTCTCACGGCGCGAGCGCTACGCGTATCCGCTGTACGACCTCGACTACAAGCCGAACAAGGACCGGGTGCTCGCGTACCTGTCGTCCATTCCGGGGCTCGACACCACCGGCCGCCAGGGGTTGTTCAAGTACAACAACATGGACCACTCCATCGGCATGGGGCTGGCGGCGGCCGAAAACCTCATGGGCCGCGGCGATTCGCACCGCAAGATCGCCGACGAGCAGACGTACTTCGGTTGATCCCGGACCCCGCGACGCCCGCGGGCGCCGTCGCGGCGCCGCCGACCCTCGCCGCGGGCGCCGGGGAGCGCCGCACCTACGACCTCCTCGCGCGGCGGGGCCTCGACGTGCTCGAGACGACGCCGTGCCTCCTGTGCGGCCGCGTCGACGGCGAAACGCTGGTCGACGACCCGCCGTTCCGCGTGATCCTCTGCGCCGGATGCGGCCTCGGCTACACGTCGCCCCGCGTGCGCGCCGACAAGCTGCCCGAGCTCTACAACGCCGGGTACTTCACCTCCGAATCGGCGGGCGACTTCGGCTACGCGTCCTACACCGCGGACCGCGACGGGTTCGTCCGCACGTTCCGCCTCAAGGCCGACCTCCTCGAGCGGCACGTGCGGTCCGGGCGCGTGCTCGAGGTCGGATGCGCGGCGGGGTTCTTCCTGAACGAGCTGCGCGCCCGCGGCTATGAGACCTGGGGCACCGAGATCGGCGAAGACGTCTTCGCCCACGCGCGCGACGCGCTCGGCCTCCCCAACCTCTATCGCGGGCCGCTCGAGACGTTCGAGCCGCCGCCGGAGCCGTTCGACGCGGCGGCGATGTTCGACGTCATCGAACACATCGCCGACCCTCTCGACGCGCTGCGGCGCCTCCGCCGCATGCTCAAGCCCGGCGGCGCCCTGCTCCTGCAGACCCAGGACGTCTCGTCGCTGACGCGCCGCCTGATGGGCCGCAAGTGGACGCACTTCAAACAGCTCGAGCACGTCTACCACTTCTCGCCGACGACGCTCCGCACGCTGCTCGACCGCGCCGGGTTCGACCTCGTCGAGCTGCGCAAGCGCGGCGCGGGCAAGTTCGTTTCGGTCGGGTTCCTCATCGACCGCATGGCGCGATTCCATCCGTGGCTGCACGGAACGGCGAAGCTGCTCACGCCGTGGCGGAAGACGTTCCTCTACGTGAACCCGTGGGACGAGATGCTCGCCGTCGCGCGGGCTCGCGGGTGACGGGCGCATCCGATGGAGTCCGTCGCCTACGATCAGTTCCTCGAGCTTGAGAACACGCACTGGTGGTTCCTCGGGCGCAACGCGATCTTCAAGCACCTCGTCGACCGGGTGATCGCGCCGAAGCTCGGCGGCGGCCTGCTGCGCACGCTCGACCTCGGCTGCGGCATGGGCGGACACCTTCCCTTCCTGACGCCCCACGGCCCGACGGTCGCCGTCGACATGGAGCCGCGGTGCCTCCGACACTGCAAGGACCGCGGCTATCCGCACGTCGCCGCCGCCGACGGGACGCGCCTGCCGTTCGTCGACGGCGCCTTCGATCTCGTCACCGCGTTCGACACGTTCGAACACATCCCCGACGACGCGGCCGCCGCGCGGGAGTGCCTGCGCGTGCTGCGTCCCGGCGGGCGCCTCTTCGTGTCGGGCCCCGCCTACCGGTTCCTTTACTCGCACCAGGACCGCGTGGTGCACCATCACCGCCGCTACACGACGGGCTCCTTCGGTCGCGTGCTGCGCGACGCGGGGTTCGAGGTGGAGAAGGCGTCCTACATCAACTTCCTTCTCTTTCCGCTCATCCTGCCGGCCGTGCTCCTCCTGAAGCTGAAGGAGCGGCTGCGTCCGCCGGCGCCCGACGCGGCGTACTCCAACGCGTCGGTGAAGGTCGGTCGCCTCGCGAACCGCGCGCTTCTCGGCGTCTTCTCGTTCGAGCGCCGCATCCTCGCGCGCGTTTCGGTACCCTGCGGCCACTCGCTGATCCTGGTCGCCCGCAAACCGGGCTGACCGGACGCGCGACGGTCCCATGACCGCGACGCCCTTCGCCCGACGCGACCTCCTCCCGCCGCTGCTTTTTCTCGCCCTCGCCGTCGGCTGGGCGACCTCGGTCGTCGCGGACGGGCGGACGATGTTGTCGGCCCATCCCGCCTACCGCGTGCTGCCGTACGCGCGCACCGCCGTCCATGAGCACGCCCTGCGGGAGCCGTTCAACCACGCGATGA